>CAZZVH010000174.1:0-7507 GCA_964657365.1 uncultured Burkholderiaceae bacterium | reverse complement strand
GAGCCGGCGTCTGGCTGGCGTCGCGCCGCTCGAGGCCTGGTGGCTCGGCATGGCGCCGTCGCCCGAAGCGCTGGCGAGCCTGAGCGGGCGCCGGGTGGTCGCTGCCGCCGGCGTGGCGCGGCCGGGCCGGTTCTTCGCGATGCTGCGACAGCACGGCCTGATCGTCGACGAGCTGCCCCTGCCGGATCACCACGACTTCGCCGCGCTGCCGTGGCCGGCGCAAGCGGGCGACGTGGTCGTCACCGAGAAGGACGCGGTCAAGATCGCCACGGGCCGTCGCATCGGCGCGCGCATCTGGGTCGCGACGCTAGACTTCGATCCGGAGCCGGCGTTCCAGGACGCCCTGCTCGCCCTGCTCCCTCCCACCGATACGCTGCCCGGCCCGCTGCATGGAAACCCGACTGCTTGACCTGCTCGTCTGCCCGATCTGCAAGGGACCGCTGCAGCACTGGCGCCCGCCGGAACACGAACGCATCGAGCTCGTGTGCAACGCCGACCGGCTGGCCTTTCCCGTGCGCGACGGCATCCCCGTCATGCTCGAGGCCGAAGCGCGTTCTCTCGACCCGACGCCCGCTGCCCCGACTTCGGCGGCGTGAGCTTCCACGTCCTCATCCCGGCGCGCCTGGCGTCGACGCGCCTGCCGCGCAAGCCGCTCGCGGAGATCGGCGGCGTGCCGATGATCGTGCGCGTCGCGTGGCGCGCCGCGCAGTCGACGGCACGGTCGGTGGTGGTCGCGGCCGACCATGCGGAGATCGTCGACGCCTGTCGTGCGCACGGCGTGCAGGCGGTGCTGACGGACACGGCGCATCCGACCGGCAGCGACCGGTTGTCCGAAGCGACCACGCTGCTCGGGATGGACTCCGCCGACATCGTCGTCAACGTCCAGGGTGACGAACCGATGATCGAGCCGGCGTTGATCGACGCCTGTGCCGCTTTGCTCGCGACGAGCGACGATTGCGTCATGAGCACGGTCGCCCATCCGATCACGCGCGAGGAAGACTTCGCGAGCGAACACGTCGTCAAGGTCGTGCTCGATGCGCGTTCGCATGCCCAGTACTTCTCCCGTGCGCCGATTCCCTGGCCGCGCGGCCACGGCGCCAGGCTCGATGCGGGCGTCCCGGCGCCGCTGCGCCACGTCGGGCTCTATGCCTATCGGGTCGGCTTCCTGCGAACGTTTCCGACGCTCGCGCCGGGCCCGCTCGAGGCGATCGAGCAGCTCGAGCAGCTGCGCGTCCTGTGGCACGGCGAGCGCATCGCCGTGCACGTCGGCGCCGGCGATGCCGGCATCGGCATCGACACCCCTGCCGACCTCGACCGGGCGCGTGCACTGTTCCTGTCCGGCGGCGGTGCGGGTTTTGCCTGAGCGGCCCGCGACGACGACGCGCGGCCCCGCCCCCTATCATCCGGGCACGCGACTGCGCTTCACCGAGATCGTTCGACCATGAGACTCATCCTGTTGGGCGCGCCCGGCGCGGGCAAAGGCACGCAGGCGACCGTCATCTGCAAGCGCTTCGGCATCCCGCAGATCTCCACCGGCGACATGCTGCGCGCGGCAGTCAAGGCGGGCACGCCGCTCGGTCTCGAAGCCAAGAAAGTGATGGACTCCGGCGCGCTCGTGGGCGACGACATCATCATCGGGCTCGTCAAGGAGCGCATCACCGCCCCCGACTGCGCCGCCGGCTTCCTGTTCGATGGTTTCCCGCGGACGATCCGGCAGGCCGACGCCATGAAGGCCGCCGAAGTCCATCTCGACTACGTGCTCGAGATCGACGTTCCCGACAGCGCCATCGTCGAGCGCATGAGCGGGCGGCGCGTGCACGTCGCGTCGGGCAGGACGTACCACCTGCGCTTCGCACCGCCGAAGGTCCCGGGCCTCGACGACGTCACGGGCGAGCCTCTCATCCAGCGCGCCGACGACCTCGAAGACACCGTCAAGAAGCGTCTCGAGGTCTACGCCACGCAGACCCGCCCGCTGGTCGCGTACTACCAGCACTGGGCCGCCTCCGGCGAGCCCGGCGCGCCCGCCTACCGGTGCATCGACGGCATCGGCAGCGTCGACGACATCAGCGCGCGCGCGCTCGCCGCACTGGCCTGAGGGCAGCGGTTCCGGCAGCGCCCAGCAGGCATCCGAGGGAAGGAATCACATGGACATCGCCGACAAGGTCTTCATCGTCACGGGCGCAGCGTCCGGCCTCGGAGAAGGCACGGCGCGCATGCTGGCTGCGCATGGCGCGACCGTCGTCCTCGCCGACCTGCAGGTCGAGCGCGGCGAAGCGATCGCGGCCGAGATCGGCGGCCGTTTCGTGCGCTGCGACGTGAGCCAGGAAGCGGATGCGAAGGCCGCAGTGGCAAAGGCGGTCGAGCTCGGGAGTCTCTTCGGCCTCGTCAACTGCGCGGGCATCGCGCCGGCCGTGAAGACGGTCGGCAAGGAGGGCGCGCATCCGCTGGCGGTGTTCGCCAAGGTCGTGACGGTCAACCTGGTCGGCAGCTTCAACATGATCCGGCTCGCCGCCGAGGCGATGAGCAGGAACGAGCCGGAGCCGACGGGCGAGCGCGGCGTGCTGATCTCCACGGCCAGCGTCGCCGCGTTCGACGGACAGATGGGCCAGGCGGCGTACGCCGCGTCGAAGGGCGGCGTCGTCGGCATGACCCTGCCGATCGCCCGCGACCTGGCGCGCAACGGCATTCGCAACATGACGATCGCGCCGGGGATCTTCGGCACGCCGATGCTCTTCACGATGCCGGTGGAGCTGCAGCAGGCGCTGGCCGCGAGCGTGCCGTTTCCAAGTCGGCTGGGCACCCCGGCCGACTACGCCAAGCTGGTGCACCAGATCGTGACCAACGAGATGCTCAACGGCGAAGTGATCCGGCTCGACGGCGCGATCCGGCTGGCACCACGCTGAGTTCGACGGGCGCCTCGCGGGCGCCCGGCCAGCAGCGCCCTCCGCTCAGCCGCCGTGCCGGGCGTAGAGCGACCAGAGGCGCGCCAGGTCGGCAGTGCCGTCGGCTCCCTGCACGGTCTTGAAGGTGGCTTGCGCCTTGGCCTTGTCGCCAGCGGCCAGCTGGGCGATGCCCAGGTGCAGCTTCGCGTCTTCCGGATGCTTGAGGCCGCCCTTGGCGATGCCCTGCTGCACCAGCGACACGCCCTTGGCCGCCTCGCCGTTGTAGACGAGATTCATGCCCGCGGCGACCAGCCCGTCGCCCGATTTCGCGGCGGTGGCCTGGCGTTCGTCCTCGGCGCGGCTGGCCTGATCTTCGCCGAGCCTCTTGACGACGAGATCGCGCAGGCGCTTCTGCCGATCGGCATCCGCACCGGCGCCGAGCGCCCCGATCGCGAAGCCCTTGTCAACGACCTGCTTGCTCTCGGTCGGCAGATCGGCCTGGAGCGCGAGCTGGGCCATCTCCATGAAGTCGGCCGACGCGGTCATGCTGCCCGTGGCCAGCGACAGGCGATAGGCATCGAGCGAGAGACGGTCCGAGTAGCCCGGCTTGCGCTGCACGCGGCTCATCAGGTCGACCCAGTACTCCTTCTTCGGGTAGTAGGTGACGAGCTTTTCCATCGCATAGGCGACGGTGTTGTTGTCGTTCTGCTTCGTGGCGGCGTTGAGCAGGAGCGTCAGCCTCGCTTCGGGCGGGACGGTGCCCGATCGCTCGTCGGCCTGCACCTCCGACATCAGCTCCTTGCCCGCGCCCGCATAGTCGCCGCTCAGGTACTGGCTCTGGATGAGCATCGTCCGGAAGGCGGGGTTGCTGCCGCCCTCCTTGAAGTAACGCTGCGTCCACTGCATCGACTTCGCGTACTGGGCCTGACGGTAGTAGCCGGCCGCGATCGATTCGAGCATGTGCTGCTTGTCGGCCGCCGACACGCGGCTCGATCCGCTGATCGCGTCGTAGGATTTGGCGGCCGTGTCGGAATCGCCGGCACCGGCCGCGGCGGCGATGCGCATCCGCTCGATCAGGTAGGTCTCGTTCGGGTTGCGCGCACCCGCGACCTCGGCCTCGTGCACCTTGGCGAGCGCTTCGCGGAAATGCTGGGTCCGGATCAGTTCCTGGGCCGCCTGCAGCGGCTTGCCGATCTCGGGGCGCACCGATTCCTGCGCGCTGGCCGGCGCGACGGTGACCAGCGCTGCGGCCGACAGCGTTGCCGCTGCGATGCGGCCCGCCCAGGTCTTACTTGACGAACTGTTCATTCCCGACCATTCCCAGCTTGGTGACGCCCAGGCGCTGTGCCGACGCCAGCACCATCGCCACCGATTTGTATTCGACGAGCTTGTTCGGCCGGATGTGCACTTCCGGCTGGTCCGGCAAGGCCGCCGCCTGGGCGAGCTTCGACTCGAGGACCGCACGGGTCGGAACCGCTTCGCCGTTCCAGAGCACCGTGCCGTCGAAGTCGATGTCGATCGTGACGACGACGGGTTCCTTCAGCGGCGGCGGCGGCGTGCCCACCGGCATGTTGAGATTGACGGAATGCAGCTGCACCGGGATCGTGATGATCAGCATGATGATCAGCACGAGCATCACGTCGATCAGCGGCGTCGTGTTGATGTCCATCATCACGTCGGGATCGCCGCCGCTGTTGGAGCCTACGTTCATGGCCATGTGCGGCTCCTAGCCCTTGGGCGGCGGTTCGGTGATGAAGCTCACCTTCTGGATCGAAGCGCGCGTGGCCTGGAACAGCACCTTGCCGATCGATTCGTAGCGCGCCTTCTCGTCGCCGCGGATATGCACTTCCGGTTGCGGCACCTTGGTGGCGATCTGGCTCAGGCGCTTGAACAGCGCGTCGCTGTCGGCGACGGGCTGCTGGTTCCAGAACACGTCGCCGTCCTTGTTGACCGAGATCTCGATGTTCTCGGGCTTGGTCTGCCGCGCGATGTTCGTTTCCTTCGGCAGGTTGACGGCGATGGTGTGCGTGACGACCGGGATGGTGATGAGGAAGATGATGAGGAGCACCAGCATCACGTCGACGAGCGGCGTGGTGTTGATCGAGGCATTGATCTCGTTCTCATCGCTGCTGCTGGAACCGACATTCATGGACACGGTGCGTGCTCCCTGCGCGGCTTCAGCGCGCTGCCGCCGAGCCCATGCGGGCACCCATCAGCACGCCGTGCAGGTCGGCGCCGAAGCGGCGGACCGTTTCCATCGTGACCTTATTGCGGCGCACCAGCCAGTTGTAGCCGAGCACTGCGGGCACGGCGACGAACAGGCCGAAGGCCGTCATGATGAGCGCCTCACCCACCGGGCCGGCGACCTTGTCGATCGACGCCTGCCCCGCGATGCCGATCGCGGTGAGCGCGTTGTAGATGCCCCAGACCGTCCCGAACAGGCCGATGAACGGCGCCGTGGAGCCGACCGTGGCGAGGAATGCCAGGCCGTCCTGCAGGCGGCTGTTCACGTCGTCGAGGCTGCGCTGGACGTTCATCGACACCCACGAGTTGTGGTCGATGTTCTCGGTCAGTGCCCCCTCGTGGTGTTCGCTCGCCTCGAGGCCGCTGTCGGCGATGAACCGGAACGCCGAGCCTGCCGGCAGTGCCTTCGCGGCGTCGTTGATGCTCTTCGACTTGAAGAAGCCCTTCTGCGCCTTCTTCGCCTCTGTCGAGAGCTTCAAGCTCTCGTACAGCTTGGTCACGAGGATGTACCAGCTGCCCATGCTCATCAGCGCCAGGATGATCAGCGTGCCACGCGCGACGTAGTCGCCCTGGCTCCACAGCGCATTCAGGCCGTAGGGGTTGTCGACGGATTCCTTGGTCGTCGGGGCGGCGGCCATCGGCGCAGGAGCGGCCGTCGCCGTCGGGTCGACTGCGGCTGCGGATGAAGTCGCTGCCGGCGGCGTCGCGTCGGGTGCGGACGCCTGGGCGTACGCGGGGACCGATGCGATGGTCACGGCGCCGATGGCGAATGCGGAGGCGAAGGCCGACAGGCGAGCGGCGAGCGAGGATTTGTTCGACATGATTGTTCTTTCAGTCAGGACATGGAGGCGGGCCGGAGTTGGAAGCGTGAGGCCCGCTAAACGAAAAGTAATCTCGGCTTGCAGATCTGTTCGAATTTGATCTCGGATTGCAGGCTATTCGAGCTTGTAGCCGAAGGGCACCTGGACGGTGACGTCGTGCCCTTGGCCCTGGCATTTGAATTCGCTGACGATGCGGATGCTGGCACGGGCGAAAATCGGATTCGAGGCACGGATCGATCTGATGTCCTTGACCTCGCCCGACGCCGTCAGCGTGAATTCGATGGTGGCTTCACCGCGCTCGATACCCGCCCGGATGGCCTCCTTCGGGAAGGCGATGTCGCCCATGGCCGTCGAGTAGTTGGAGCAGGCGACCCTGGCCGACACGAAGGCCGGGGCGGCGGGCGCTGGGGGTGCGGCCGGTGCTGGCGGCGCCGCGACGGGAACCATCGGCGCCGGCGGCGGCGCGATGGTCGTGGTCGTGATCGTCGGCGCCGGCGGCGGATTGGCGATCTGGATTTCGGGCGGCGGGATGAACGGCGGCGGAGGCGCCTCCAGCTTGGGCGGAGGGGGCAGAACCACCTCCGGCGGCGGCGGCGGCTTTTTGATCTCCTCGATGACCTTGGTCTCGATCGGCGCCCGGATCACTTCGACCATTCGCCTGGCGAGCCCCGTGATCAAGGCATAGACGACCAGCGCATGGAACAGGAAGACGACGCCCAAACCGACGAAGCGGCGACCAGGGGCGGCTTGCTGCTGGGCAAAATTCATTGACCGGGATCTCCTGAGACGTGACGTTTTTGGCGAACGCGATTCTAGTGTCGTCGGAACAGCGACGGCCATTTGCCCCGGATCGGCGGATGTGCGTCGGTTCGGGCTTAGCAAACGACGCGCCACGTCGCAGCCAAACGACGCAATGAAAAGGGCCCGCGACTTTCGCCGCAGGCCCTTATCAGCCTGCCGTTTTCGGCAGGCCGGGAGCGGTACTCAGAACGAGTAGGTGCCCCGGGCGTAGTACGTCCGGCCCGTCGGGTCGGTGAAGCGCGGGTCGTAGCCAGCCTGGAAGACGAACACCTGGTTCGAGAACGGCGGGTCGCGATCGAACGCGTTCTTCACGCCGACCGTCAGCGACACGGTCTTCGTGGCGGCCCATGTGCCGAAGACATCGAACGTCGTGTACGACGCGACGTGGTTCGACGGATCCTCGTCGGTGTAGCCCGACTTGTAGTGACCGACGACCCCGGCGCCGAAGTCGCCCAGCGACCAGTTCACCCCCATGTTGTCCTGCCAGCGGAAGATCGGCCCGATGCCGGAGAACACGTTGACGTTCTGGTTGTACGGCCCGTTGGTGTAGTCCTGGTACACGTACTTCTTGACGTAGGTGCTGTTGGCCGCAACGGTGAAGGTGCCGATGGCGCCGGCGCGCAGTCTGTAGTTCGCGCTCAGGTCGAGACCGCTGGTGAGCGTCTTGCCCAGGTTCTGGGTGCGAAGGTCGACATAGCCGCAGGTGACCGGGCTGGGGCACTCGGAACCGTCGGTGGCGAGCGTGCCGTCCGGCAGGTA
>CAZZVH010000173.1:0-7514 GCA_964657365.1 uncultured Burkholderiaceae bacterium | reverse complement strand
CGACGGCACGACGGCCGTCGACGGCGCCTCGTCGTTCGTCAATCCGCTGACTGCCCTCGGCATGGTCGAGACCATGCGGCGCGAAGGCCACAAGGCGCTCGTGCACACGGCGGCGGCATCGAACCTCGGCCAGATGCTGAACCGCATCTGCGCCGCCGATGGCGTCGCGCTCGTCAACATCGTGCGCAAGCCGGAGCAGGTCGCGCTGCTGCGCGCCATGGGCGCAGCGCACGTGTGCGATTCGAGTTCGCCCGGGTTCCTGGCCGAGCTCACCGACGCACTGGAAGCGACCGGCGCGACGATCGCTTTCGACGCCACCGGCGGCGGCAAGCTGGGCGGCCAGATCCTCTCGTGCATGGAAACGGCGATCACGCGCGGCGCCAAGGAATACAGCCGCTACGGCTCGACCACGCTGAAGCAGGTCTACCTGTACGGCGGCCTCGACACCAGCCCGACCGAATTCGTGCGCAACTTCGGCATGGCCTGGAGCATGGGCGGCTGGCTGCTCTTCCCCTACATGGCCAAGATCGGAGCCGAAGGGACGCTGAAGCTCAAGCAACGCGTCGCCCGGGAGCTGACGACCACATTCGCCAGCAAGTACTCGCGCGTGGTCTCGCTGGCCGAGGCGCTGCAGCTCGACACGATTGCGATCTACAACAAGCGCGCCACCGGCGAGAAGTTCCTGATCGACCCGAGCCGCGGCTGAGCGGGCGGGCATGGTCCTACACGATCTGTGCGGATCGTCCGGAGCGGTGCGCCGGACGATGCGGCTATGTTGAAGGCCTCGCAGCACATCTCGGAGTGGTCATGGCAAAGAACACTGGCAGCGGCTCCCGCACCGGCTCCGTCACCGGCAGAACGCAGGTCAAGAACCCGGTGACCGGCGATTTCGTCAAGCGAGACGAATCGGAAGGGTCCGGCAAGGGCAAGTTCATGGACGTCAAGCAGGACGGCACCAAGTTCAAGGGCGTCGCGACCGAGCCGGACGGCCGTCGCAAGCCGCATTGAGGCGGCTCGTCATGGACACCTCCACGGCGCCGGTCTGCCCGGCCTGCGGTTTCCGCGTCTTCAATCGCCGCTATCCCAAGTGCGAATCGTGCGGCGCGGAACTGCCGCAGTCGATCGTCTACACACCGGTCGAGCGCCATGCGCTGCTGGCGGCCGACGAAGAACGCCAGCTGGAGCACGACCGTCACGAGCGTGTCCCGGCCGTCGGCGAATTCCTCGCGACGACGGACGACGCGTTGATGACGACGGTGTTGAATCACACGCCCGGCGCCTAGCGAGGTTCATCCCCCGTTGGACGGTGTCTTCGATGGATCGACGTCCTTGACGTCGGTCCGTCGCAAGCGCACGATTTCGCTTCGTCGCGCCCACGGGCCGCCGACGTTCGAGTTCCCAGTGACACTGCATCTTCCTGCCCGCGCGACACGCGCCTGGCACGCCTCGTCCGGCAAGCCCGGACCGGGCATTCGCGCACCGCGCATCGCGACGCGTCCGCCGCCCCGGCGACGACGCCATCGCTGACGGCCCGGGCCGCTCCACCACGAACCTCACGGCGTCGCGCCGGGCTGATCGCCCGCGCGATGTCGTCGGTCGGCCCGCGCGCGCCGCGCCGAGCAGGCATGGCACGCACGCGCCGCTTCACTTCCATCCACTTCAAGAAAGCTGGTCGGTATGTTTCGCGATCTCATCGGCAACGACTGGGTGTCGTTGTCTCTCGCAGGCCTCGGCATCGCCGTTGTCCTGATCCTCCTCGTCGTCGCCGCACGGGTGGTGCGCTACATCCCGAACGCGCGCATCGGCGTCGTCGAGAAGCTGTGGAGCTCCGGCGGCTCCGTGCAGTCGGGCCTGCTCGCACTGCGCGGCGAGGCAGGCTTCCAACCCGACGTCATCCGTGGCGGCTTCCACTTCTTCGCGCCGTTCCAGTACCGCGTGCACATCTGCCCGATGGTCTCGGTGACGCAGGGCAAGATCGGCTACGTGTTCGCACGCGACGGCCGCGACCTGCCGGCCGGCCAGACGCTCGCCGACAACGCCGAGGTCGGCGATTTCCGCGACGTGCGCGGCTTCCTGCTCGCCGGGGGCCAGAAGGGCCCGCAGCGCAAGGTCCTGCGCGAAGGCACGCACGTGATCAACCCGGCGCTTTTCGTCGTCATGACGGAAGAGGCGACGTACTCGATGCCGCTCGACAACCACGAGCAGGACTACTACGACAAGATGCGCGAGGTCCTCGACCAGCGCCGCGGCTTCGTGCCGGTGGTGATCCGCAGCGTCGCCGGCAGCGCGGCGGACGCCGCCGAATCCGATCTGCTCGCGGTGGTCACGGTCCACGACGGCCCGGCGCTGCCGCGCGACGACCTGCTCGCGCCCGACGTCGGCGACCTGCACAACTCGTTCCAGGAGCCCGAGCGCTTCCTCGCCTCGGGCGGCAGGCGCGGCCGGCAGGAGCGCGTGCTGGTCGAAGGCACCTACTACATCAACCGCCTGTTCGCGACCATCGAGCTGATCAGGAAGACAGTGATCCCGGTCGGCTTCGTCGGCGTCGTCGTCTCGTACACGGGCCGCTGGGGCAAGGACACGTCGGGCGTCGACTACACGCACGGCGAGCTGGTCGAGCCCGGCTGCCGCGGCGTCTGGCGCGATCCGCTGATGCCGGGCAAGTACGCCTTCAACACCTACGCCGGCAAGATCGAGCTGGTGCCGACGACCAACTTCGTGCTGATGTGGCAATCTGGCACGAGCGGCTCGAGCTTCGACTCGAACCTGCGCGAAATCACGCTCATCACCAAGGATGCGTTCGAGCCGCTGCTGCCGCTCTCGGTGGTCGTGCACATCGACTACAAGAAGGCACCGATGGTGGTGCAGCGCTTCGGCAACGTGAAGCAGCTGGTCGAGCAGACGCTCGACCCGATGGTCTCGTCGTACTTCAAGAACGTGTCGCAGACGCGCACCTTCATCGAGCTGATCCAGTCGCGCAGCGAGCTGCAGGCGGGCGCCTCGATCGACATGCGCGAGCGCTTCCGCGCCTATTCGCTCGAGTTCCAGGAGGTGCTGATCGGCACGCCGAAGCCCCAGGCCGGCGACACGCAGATCGAGAACATCATGTCGCAGCTGCGCGACCGCCAGATCGCGCGCGAGCAGGTCGAGACTTTCGCGCAGAAGCAGATCGCGGCCGACAAGCTGCGCGAGTTCAACGAGGCCGAGAAGCGTGCGCAGAAGCAGGCCGAGCTGACCGCGTCGCTGGTCGACATCTCGATCAAGGACAACCAGGGCGCGGCACTGGTCAAGGCGGCCGAGCGCAGGCGCGAGGAGATCTCGCAGCTGGCGCAGGGAGAGAAGTTCCGCCAGGAGAACGAAGGCGCCGGCCGAGCCTCGGCGATCCGTGCCATCGGCGATGCGGAGGCGTCGGCGATGAAGGCCAAGTCGGCCGCGCTCGAAGGCGAGGGCGCCGACAAGCAGCTCATGCAGACCGTGATGCTGCGTCTCGCCGAAGCGTTCGAGACGGCGAAGGTGCCGTTGGTGCCGCAGATCCAGTTCGGCGGCAACGGCGGCGCAGACAGCAACGCCTTCAGCACGCTGCTGGCGCTGATGAGCTCGATGAAGGCACGCGAGCTCGCCGCGCCCGTACCGGTTCCGGTGCGCGAAGGCACCTGACCATCGCGCCTCTGTGGGTGCGGCCTTGTCGCACAGGCGGAGGCGCTCCCTTGTCGTTCGGATCGGCATCGGTGCGATCCGGCACGGTCGCGACCCGCGGCGGGTGGCCGCCGGACCTATGATGGTTGATGACAACTGAGCGTGACGTGACCGCCCACAAGGTCATCGCCGAGAGGTGTCGCACAGCACGTACCCGACGGAGGAAGAGGCAATGAGCTTCCATGTCCTCGAGTCGCGGGCCAGGCTCGAGGCCGGCATCGCCCATCTCGAGGCAGTTGCGCCCCGCCTCGTGCGTGGCGATGCACAGACTACCGACGCGTCGGCGACAGGGAATCCGGAGTGACGGGTCCGCCATGAACGCGCCCCGGACCGGCGCAGTAGCTGGCGCTTCGCTGTTGGGCCTGCGCACGCGGCTTGCGCTGTTGCTCGTTGCCGTGTTCCTCGCCATCTCGGGTTTGCTCGCCTGGAGCTATGCGCGCGATCGCGACAGCCGGCTCGTCGCGACGCAGGCCGCACTTCTCGCCGATGCCCGGCTGATCGCGGCGCACCAGCAGGTGCTCGTCGCCCGTGCGGACGCGGTCCTCAACGGGCTGATCCAGCGCGCGGAGCTTCAGCCGGGCGCACTCGGCGCCGCCTGTTCCCGTCAGCTGGCCGATCTGCAGAGCCGCGAACCGTCGTATCTGCAGATCGGCGCCACACGGCCCGACGGCGACGTCTACTGCATCGCCATCCCCGGCGGCGGCCAGCTGAATCTTCGCGACCGTGCCTGGTTCCAGGAGACATTGAAGAGCCGCGATGTCGTGGTGGGCGACGTCATCGTCAGCCGGGTGCTGTTCAAGCCCATCATCACGATCAGCAAGGCAGAGCGAGGTGCCGGCGGCGAGGTCGTGGCGGTCTTCTACCTCGCGCTCGGTCTCGACTGGATGGCTCGCGAGGTGGCGCGCACTCCGTTGAATGACGGCATGCGTCTCAGCATCGTCGACAGCCGCGGCGCGCTGGTCGCCCGGTTTCCCGACCCCGAGCACCTGGTCGGAACGAACATCGGCCTCACGTCGATCATCGAGCGGACGCTCGCGGCCAACGGCGACGGCACGTTCGAGGAGACCAACTCGGTTGGCGAACGCCGGTTGGTAGCACACGCCCGACTGACGGGCTCGGCCGAGGGCAGCCAGCATCATCTGATCCTGAGCACCCTGAAGCAGACCGTCGCCGGCCCGGCGCAGCGTGACGCGCTCATCGGCTTGGGCGTCTTGCTGGCGGTGCTCGCCAGCGCCATGGCTGCCGTCGTCGTCGGCGGAAACCGCTTGCTTCTGCAACCCGTGTTGACGCTCGCGAAGACCGCTGCCCGGCTGCGTGACGGCGAGCGCGGTGCACGCAGCGGGCTGCCGCACGGCGGCGACGAGATCGGCCAGCTCGCGCAGTCGCTCGACGAGTCGGCCGCCGCCCTCGAGGACCGCGAGCGCGCCTTGCTGGCCGGCAAGGCGGAGCTCGACGCCGCGCTCGCGCAGCTCGGCATGCACCGCGAGCGTCTGGAAGAGCTGGTGGTCGAAAGGACGTCGGCGCTGGCCGTCGCGAGGGATTCGGCCGAGGCGGCCAATCGCTCCAAGAGCGCGTTCCTCGCCAACATGAGCCACGAGATCCGCACGCCGATGAACGCCATCCTCGGCCTCACCTTCCTGATGGCGCGCGACAACCACGACCCGTTGATCGGCGATCGGCTAGGCAAGGTGGCCGATGCGGCGCACCACCTGCTGCAGGTGATCAACGACATCCTCGACCTGTCGAAGATCGACGCCGGCAAGATGGTGCTGGAAGCAGCCGACTTCTCGGTCGACATGCTGTTCTCGCGAGCCTTCGAGATGGTCGGCGCGCAGGCTCGCGCCAAAGGCCTCGAGCTGTTGCTCGACAGCGATGGCCTGCCGCCACGGTTGCACGGCGACGCGACCCGCGTGCTGCAAGCGTTGCTCAACCTGCTGAGCAACGCCGTCAAGTTCACCGGCAGTGGCTGGGTTCGCCTGCGCTGCGAGCTGCTCGCCGAGGATGCACACCGCCAGCACATCCGTTTCGAGGTGCAGGACACCGGGGAAGGGATCGCCGCCGAGCACCAGGCAGGGCTCTTCAATGCCTTCCAGCAGGCCGACAACTCGGCCACGCGACGCCACGGAGGGACCGGGCTCGGGCTGGCGCTCACGCGTCACATCGCCGGCATGATGGAGGGCGAGACCGGCATGCGCAGCGCCCCCGGCGAAGGCAGCACGTTCTGGTTCACCGCCTGGCTGGGCAAGGCGGCGCACGAGGGACGGGCCCACGTGCCCGATAGGCCGGTGGACGCGTTGCCTGCCGCGTCGAGCCTGCACCAGGGCGTTGCCCGCCTGCGCCTCGCCCATGCAGGCAAGCGCCTGCTGCTCGTCGAGGACAACCCCATCAACCAGGAAGTCGCGCAGGCGTTGCTCGACGCGACCGGCCTGGTCGTGGAAACCGCGGACAACGGAGCGCAGGCCGTCGCGCTGGCGCTGTCGCGGCCCTACGACCTGATCCTGATGGACGTGCAGATGCCGCTCATGGACGGACTCGCTGCGACCCGCGCGATCCGTGCAGGCGTCGGGCCGGCCCTGCCCATCGTCGCCATGACGGCCAACGCGTTCGCCGAGGAGCGGGCCGCCTGCCTCGCCGCAGGCATGGACGACCACCTGGCCAAGCCGGTCGATCCCGAACTCCTCTACGACACGCTGCAGCGATGGCTCGCGCCGCGGCCTCAGACGCCGACGGATCCCTGACCGTTCACCGAGTGCTCGCTCCCGGTCGACGCAACTCGCCACGGGTGCCGAGCCATGGCTGGGCCAACGTCGCCAGCCAGGCGCGGGCATGGTCATCGCCCCGGAGCACGGCGTCGAGAAATGCCGTGCCGACCTGCGCTGCCTGTTGCATCCTCGCCCGCGCAGCCGCGGGCGAGAGGTCCGGGATGACCTCCAGCTCGCCGCTGTCGACACGACGCGGCCCCAGAAGACCGGCGTCGGCGGACGCCGACCCCTTGCGTCGGCGTCCCAGGCCTTCGCCGCCCGACGCCTGCGGCTTGCGCTCGTTGGCGCGATCGACCGCGGCGCTGCCGCTCAGGTTGGCGTGCGTGAGGCCCACCATCCAGAGGACCTGGCTGCCGGGGCCGCGCAGCCCGTCGAGGAACCGGTCCGCGGGCGCGCCGGCATCGACGATCCCGAGCGGATCGCCGTCGGCGTCGCCGCCGATCGCCAGCACCGGCACGTCGTCGACGTCGCCGCGTTCGTCGGCCGCCCGGCGGGGCACGCTCGCGTATGGGCTGATGACCAGCGCAGCGCGAAACCGCACCGGCTCGGCGACGTCGGGCGTCGACTGGCTCGGCCGCAGCGACGCGAGCGCGGTGTAGGCGCCGAGGTCGAAGCCGGCGATCGCCGCGCGGTCCCAGTCGATGCGGCTCCAAGCCGCCTCGCCGAGCCGGGACCGGCGCCGTGCCTCGCTCAGCACCGCACGCAGCAAGGCCACGCGCTGGCGGGTCGCGTCGGCGCCGTAGCGCTCGCGCCCGAGGGCCTTGAAGTCGCCCCCGCGGGCCAGCGACGACGTCCAGGCCGTCTCGTCCTCGAGCAGCGGCTGGAGCGAGACGACGGCGTAACCGGCCTCGGCCCAGGCCGTGCGCCATCGATCGCCCGACCCCGCCGACTCGCCGAGACCCGGGAGATAGACGACCACCGGAAGCAGTTGCGGATGCGCCGGCTCCGACAGGAGGAGGCGAACCGGGCGTCCGTCGACGAGCCAGTCGTGGCTCGTCGCGAGGGCCGGCGAGGCAGCGCCCGACGCGTAGCCGCCGGTGGGAAGCTGCGCGTCCG
>CAZZVH010000172.1:0-7520 GCA_964657365.1 uncultured Burkholderiaceae bacterium | reverse complement strand
AGCACGACCTGGACGTGATCGCCGAGGCGGACTGGGTGATCGACCTGGGGCCGGAAGGCGGCGTGAACGGTGGGCGGGTGGTGGCGGAGGCGGTGCCGGAGCGGCTCGTGACGCTCGACACCAGCCACACCGGTGCGGCGCTGATGCCCGTGCTGTCTCGCACTGCGCCCACGACGGCACTGGTCGCCGCCTAGCCTTCGCCTCTATCGTTTTTCGAGTACCGCTGCGAGGAGTTTCTGGCTCGCGGCCCGTTGGCGAGCTCAGGCCGAGTGGTCGACGATCGCGGCGTTCACCATCGTCCTCAGTTCCCGCCGGACCGGATACGTGCTCGACGGCATCAGCTGCGTCATGAAGACGACGCACACGTCCTCGATCGGGTCGACCCAGAACGCCGTCGACGCCATGCCGCCCCAGGAGTACTCGCCGAGCGACACGGCCGCGCCGTAGCGTGCGGGGTCGGTCACCACGGCAAAGCCCAGTCCGAAGCCTAGCCCCTGGTAGGCCGCCTCGGAGAACATGCCGGGCGGGGCGAGGTCCGCCAGCTCCTTGCCGCCGGGCAGGTGATTCATGCGCATGAGGGCGAGCGTCTTCGGGCCGAGGAGCCGCACGCCGTCGAGCTCGCCGCCACGGCGCAGCATTTCGCAGAAACGCAGGTAGTCGGCGGCGGTGCCGACCAGGCCGCCGCCGCCCGAGGGCGCGCGCGGCGGCTCCATGAAGCTGCCGAGCTGCGCTGGCGCGAGCGTGCCGGCGGGTGATCGCGCATAGCACTCGGCGAAGCGCGCGGACTTGGCGCCGGGCACGTGGAAGTCGGTGTCGTGCATGCCGAGCGGCCGCAGGATGCGGCTCTTGACGAACTCGTCGAACGGCAGGCCGGAGGCGAGGCTCACGAGGTGGCCGACGACGTCGGTCGAGACGCTGTAGTTCCACGACGTGCCGGGCGAGAACTCGAGCGGCATCCGGCCCAGCGCCTCGCAGAACCCGGCCAGGCTGTCCTGTGCGAACGTGTCGAGCTTGAGCGCTCGGTACGCCGCGTCGACATTGGTGCGGTTTTGAAAGCCGTAGGTCAGCCCGGACGTGTGGCGCAGCAGGTCGATCACGCGCATCGGCGCCGACACCGGCCGCGTTGTGAAGGCCCCAGGCGATCCGCCCGCGAACACCGCCTGGTCGCGCCACGACGGCAGCCACTTCGCCACAGGGTCGTCGAGCGAGATCCGGTTCTCCTCGGCCAGCATCATGAAGGCGACGCTGGTCACCGGCTTGGTCATCGAGTAAATGCGGAAGATCGTGTCTTCTTCGAGCTTCTGCCCGCGCTCGAGCGAGGCGTGGCCGAGGACGGTCCGGTGCACGAGCTCGCCACGCCGTGCCACCAGCAGCAGCGCCCCGGGCAGGAGGCCGGGCTCGACGTAGCGCTCGGCCAGGAAACGGTCGATGCGGGCGAGGCGTTCGGCGCTGAAGCCGAGCGCGGCGGCGGAGGCGAGAGGCAGGGACTGGGTCATGGTGTCTGCCGGAGTCGGCCATCGAAAGGAGCCGCTACGGTAGCCGAGCTTCGTGTCGCGAGCCGTTCCTGCGATGGAACGCGGCCTCCCGCTTGCCGGTGTTCGCGCATGGCTGAAGGTCCGTCGATCGTCCTGCTCAAGGAGCGCGCCGCCGTGCTGACAGGCCGCCAGATCGTGCGTGTCGAGGGCAACACGCCGATCGCCAAGGAGCGCCTGCTGCACCAGCGCATCGTCGGACTGCGCAGCTTCGGCAAGCACTTCCTGATCGAGCTCGGCACGTTCTCGCTGCGCGTGCACCTGCTGATGCTCGGCAGCTACTGCATCGATGAACGCAAGGACAAGCCGATCCGCCTGGGACTCGGCTTTACCGGTGGCAGGGAGATCAATTTCTACAGCTGTTCGGTGAGATTCGTCGAAGAGCCCCTGGACGAGGTCTACGACTGGCGCCTCGATGTGATGTCCGACCAGTGGGATCCCGCGCTGGCCCGCAAGACGCTGAGAGCCTCGCCCGATGCATTGGTCTGCGATGCGCTCCTGGACCAGACCATTTTCGCTGGCGTCGGCAATGTGATCAAGAACGAGATCCTGTTCCGGATCCGCCTTCACCCGCTGTCGACGGTCGGCGCGTTGCCGCCGGCGAAGCTGCGCGAGTTGGTGGTCCAGGCGCGGCAGTACACGTCCGAGTTCTACGACTGGAAGAAGGCCGACCTGGCTGGCACCAGCCCTGTCTGGCACGGTGACACGCTGAGCAGCCACTGGCTGGTGCACAACAAGAAGACCTGTCCACGCTGCGCCATCCCGTTGGTCAAGGCGCACCTCGGCGAGCTGGATCGGCGCAGTTTCTTCTGCGCAAGGTGTCAGCGGCAGTACGCGTGAGCGGGGAATCGAGAGTCAGAGGCCGACCCAGGCGACGATCTGGGCGGCCTGGATCGCGCCGGCCTGACGCTTCACCTCCTGGCCACCGCGCAGGAGCAGCAGCGTCGGGATGCTGCGCACCGCGAAACGGCTCGTGGTCTGCGGGCTGGCGTCGCTGTCGACCTTGGCGAACAGCGCGCGGCCTTTCAGCCGCGAGGCGGCCTGCTCGTACTGCGGCGCCATCATCAGGCACGGCCCGCACCACGACGCCCAGAAGTCGACGACGATCGGCAGTTCGGTCTTCGCGGTCACCCGCTCGAAGCTGGCATCGTCGAGCGTCACGGGCTTGGCGTCGAGCAAGGCCTGCCGGCAATGGCCGCAGGTCGGATCCTCGGTGGCACGCTCCGGCGGCACCCGATTCATCTTCAGGCAATGCGGGCAGACGATGAGCAAGTCGTTCTCCAATGAAAAACGCGGCCGGAGCCGCGTTTGTTCTGCCTGTTGCGCCGATCAGTCGCCGGAGCGGCGGATCATCGCGATCAGCCCGAGCAGCACCGCGCCGGCCGCGGCAGCGCCGAGAGCCGCCCGCGTCGGGTCTTCCTTCGCGTAGCTGGTGACGGCATCGATTTGCGGGCGGAAGCGCTCGATGACCGGCGCCGCCTGATCGCGCAGGCTCTGCCAGGTCTCGGTGGCGGAATCGGTTGCCGACGAGGCCGCATCGGCGGCCTGCTGGCGAAGCTCGGCAGCACGCTTCTGAGCCTGCTGGACGCGTTTCTGCACGGCCTCGACCTGATCCTGCGCGCTGCTGGCACGCTCGTGCGTCGCGGTGATCGCGTCGGTGGCGGCGTTGTGCGCCCGGTCGGCGAGATCGAGCGCGGCGTCACGGATGGTGGCCATGGCGCTGCGGGTGCGGTTGGTCGGACGGTTCGATACGCGCACGACCAGCGCGATCAGCGCCATCAGGCCGGCGCCAGTCGCCGCCGAGATCAGCACCGCCTTGGTCGGATCGTTCCGGGCGAAGCTGGAGACGGCGTCGATCCGCGGTTGCAGGCTCTCCATCGCCGCGTCCTTCTTGTCGCGCAACTTCTGCATCATCTTGCTCGACTCTTCCGCGGCGGTGGCGGCGAGGCCGGCTGCAGCGTCGCTGGCAGCGTGACCGTTGGTGGCGCTGGACGAGTGGGGCGTGGCGGTGGTCGTGGACATGGGTGGCTTTCGTTCAGTTGCTGTGTCTCGAGAATGATGGCCACGTCTTCGTCGCCGTCATTCCACGTGTTCACGGTACCGCAGGCGTCGAGCCCGCCCCGTGGGAAAAGCCGGCCGCTGCTCGTAAGACTTTACTGACGGCCGGGAGCAGGGATTCGAGGCTGTGAATATCATCGCCCTTCCGCGTTTTCCCTGACCCGCCCCCGATGTCGATGGTTCAGCTGGCGCTCAAGCGCCCGTACACGTTCATCGTGATGGCGATGCTGATCGTCCTGGCGACGCCGTTCGCGTTGCTGAACATGGCGACCGACATCTTCCCGGAAATCAACATTCCGGTGATCTCGATCGTCTGGAACTACACCGGTCTGCCGGCGACCGAGATGGGCAACCGGATCTCGGCCCAGAACGAGCGCAGCCTGACGACGACGGTGAGCGACATCGAGCACCTCGAGTCGACGTCACTGGCCGGCATCTCCGTCATCAAGGTCTTCTTCCAGCCGACCGCCAACATCCAGACGGCGATCGCCCAGGTGGTGGCCATCGAGCAGGCGCAGTTGCGCCAGCTGCCGCCCGGCATCACGCCGCCGCTCGTCATCAAGTACTCCGCGTCGAGCATTCCGGTGATCCAGCTCGGCATCTCGAGCGTGACGCAGTCGGAGCAGCAGGTCTTCGACACGACCATCAACACGCTGCGGCCGCAGCTGATCACCATTCCCGGCACGGCGATCCCGTTCCCCTACGGCGGCAAGCAGCGGCTGATCTCGGTCGACCTCGACATGCAGGCGCTGCAGGCGCGCGGCCTGTCGCCGGCCGACGTGGTCAACGCCGTCAACCTGCAGAACCTGATCCTGCCGGCCGGCACCGCGAAAATCGGCGACACCGAATTCACGGTGCGCATGAACGGCTCGCCCGATGCGATCGCCGGCCTGAACGACCTGCCCGTGCGATCGACCGGCAGCGCGACCACCTACCTGAAGGACGTCGCCTTCGTCCGCGACGGCTATTCGCCGCAGACCAACATCGTCCGCAAGGACGGCGTCCGCGGCGTGCTGCTCTCGGTGCTGAAGAACGGTGGCGCCTCGACGCTCGACATCGTCTCCAACCTGCGCGCCCTGCTGCCCAAGGTGCAGTCGATCCTGCCGGGCGACATCAAGGTCACGCCGCTGTTCGACCAGTCGGTGTTCGTCAAGGCGGCGGTCAAGGGCGTGGTCAGCGAAGCGCTGATCGCCGCCGGCCTGACGGCGCTGCTGGTGCTGCTCTTCCTCGGCAACTGGCGTTCGACGCTGATCATCGCGCTGACGATCCCGCTCTCGATCCTGGCCTCGATCCTGGTGCTCTACGTGCTCGGCGAGACGCTCAACCTGATGACGCTGGGCGGCCTCGCGCTCTCGGTCGGCATCCTGGTCGACCAGGCGATCGTCACGATCGAGAACATCGAGCGACACCTGCACATGGGCAAGCCGCTCGACGACGCCATCATCGTCGGCGCCGGCGAGATCGGCGTGCCGGCCTTCGTCTCGACGCTGGTCGTCTGCATCGTCTTCGTGCCGATGTTCTTCCTCTCCGGCGTGGCCCGCTTCCTGTTCGTGCCGCTGGCCGAGGCGGTGGTCTTCGCGATGATCGCGTCGTACCTCCTGTCGCGGACGCTGGTGCCGACGCTCGTGATGCTGCTGATGCGCGGCTCGCACGGCGAGAGCGCATCGGCGGCGGCCAGACCGAACGCCTTGAAGCGCGTCTACCTCGCATTCGACCGGCAGTTCGAGCGTGTGCGCGCCGCCTACACCATCCTGCTCGCATCGCTGCTCGACCGGCGCGGCCTGTTCGGCGGCGTCTTCATCGTCTTCTGCATCCTGTCGTGCCTGCTCTATCCGGTGCTCGGCCGCGACTTCTTCCCGAGCGTCGACGCCGGCCAGATCCGCCTGCACATGCGCACCGCCACGGGCACCCGCATCGAGGAGACGGCGCGCGTCGCCGACGAGGTCGAGGCCGTCATCCGCGAGCTGGTGCCGAAGGAGGAGCTCGAGACCATCCTCGACAACATCGGCGTGCCGAACAGCGGCATCAACCTCTCGTACAGCAACGCCGGCACGATCGGCACGCTCGACGGCGAGATCTCGCTCTCGCTGAAGGAAGGCCACCGGCCGACGGCCGAATTCGTGACGCTGCTGCGCAGCGAGCTGCCGAAGCGCTTCCCGGGCGTCGAGTTCTTCTTCCAGCCGGCCGACATCGTCACGCAGATCCTGAACTTCGGCCTGCCCGCGGCGATCGACGTGCAGTTCACGGGCAACGACATGGCCGGCAACGCCGCCATCGCTGCCGGGCTCGTCAAGAAGATGCAGCAGATCCCGGGCGCGGTCGACGTCCACGTCCACCAGCGCCTCGACGGCCCGACCGTGAACCTGCAGATGGACCGGACCAAGCTGCAGCAGATGGGCCTCTCGGCCACCAATGTCGGCCAGAACGTGCTGGTCTCGCTCTCGGGCAGCTCGCAGACCTCGCCGGCGTTCTGGCTCAACCCGCAGAACGGCATCGTCTATTCGATCGCCGTGCAGGCGCCACAGTACCGGGTCGACTCGATGGATTCGTTGCTGAACGTGCCGGTCTCGGCCGGCAACGCCGCCTCCGCCCCGCCGCAGCTGCTCGGCAATCTCGTCGAGGCGACGCAGGCGCGCCAGGCCGCGATCGTCTCGCGCTACAACATCCTGCCGGCCATCGACGTCTACGCGAGCGTGCAGGGCACCGACCTCGCCGCCGTGGCGTCGCGCGTCCAGGCGCTGGTCGACGAGGTCCGGCCGACATTGCCGCGCGGCGCCCAGGTGGTGGTGCGCGGCCAGGTGCAGACGATGAAGGCCTCGTTCATCGGCCTCGGCGTCGGCCTGGCGATGGCGATCGTGCTGGTCTACCTGCTCGTCGTCGTCAACTTCCAGTCCTGGATCGACGCCTTCATCATCGTCGCCGCGCTGCCCGCCGCGCTCGCCGGCATCGCCTGGATGCTGTTCCTCACCGGCACGACGCTCTCGGTGCCGGCGCTCACCGGCGCGATCATGACGATGGGCGTGGCGACGGCGAACAGCATCCTGCTCATCTCGTTCGCTCGGCAGCGCCGGGACGAGGGCGCCTCGCCGGCCCGTGCCGCCCGCGATGCCGGCTCGACCCGGATCCGGCCGGTGCTGATGACGGCGCTGGCCATGATCATCGGCATGATCCCGATGGCGCTCGGCCTCGGCGAAGGTGCCGAGCAGAACGCGCCGCTCGGCCGCGCCGTGATCGGTGGCCTGATCTTTGCCACGGTCTCGACATTGCTTTTCGTGCCGGTGGTCTACGCCGGCATCCACGATCGGCTGGCGCGTCGCCAGCAGCGCCAGGCGATTGCGCGGCACGAGCCGTTGACGCCGAGCCCGGCGGCCGGAGGTTGAACCCATGAGCGATACGAAGGGCACCGCGTCCGCGGCGCCGGTGGAGTCAGGCGACCCGGCCGTGGATCCGGCGGAGCGTCGGCGCGTCCTGCGTGGCGGCAGGATCGTGGTCGTCGTGGTCGCCGTGCTGCTCGTGCTCGGAGCAGGGCGCACCATCTTCAGCCGCCTCGCCAACGCCAAGGTGCTCGAGACGAGCGCCGGCGACCACGCGGCGCAATACGTCAAGACGACGCTCCCGAAGTCGACGACGTCCGGTCAGACCGTGAGCCTGCCCGGCAGCCTGCAGGGCTTCCAGCAGTCGCCGATCGCGGCGCGCTCCAGCGGCTATGTCAAGCGCTGGACCAGGGACATCGGCGCGCATGTCGAGAAGGGCGAGTTGCTCGCCGAGATCGAATCGCCCGAGATCGACCAGCAGCTGTCGCAGGCCGTGGCCGCCCGCAACCAGACGGCGGCCAGCCTCGGCCTGGCCAAGAGCACGGCCGAGCGCTGGGAGGCCCTGCGCAAGAAGGACGTGGTCTCGCAGCAGGACCTGGACGAGCGCCGCGCCGGC
>CAZZVH010000171.1:4866-7544 GCA_964657365.1 uncultured Burkholderiaceae bacterium | reverse complement strand
CGACCCGGCCGCCGACGACGAGATCCACGACTGGGTCCGCCTGCAGGTCGCCGATCCGCGCGAATACGCCGAGCGGCTGGCGGCGATCGACGCCGATCCGCTGGCCGAGGCGACCGATCGCCTGGCGCTTCGGCCGGGCGGCGCGATCGAGCGCGTCACGGTGCCGCAGTGGAGCCGTGGCCGCGCGATCGGCCGGGTGTTCAGCTACCGCGACTTGCGCTGAACGGGCCGGCACCGGTCTCGTTCCGCCGGGCGCGGCGACTGTTGTCGCACGGCGAGGAGGGCGACTCCGTAGACTAGGCGCTTCCACTTCGCACGGTCACCCCGACGATGTCTGCGATCGCTCTCGCGCTCGAACAACGGATCGAACGGCTCAATCCGACCCTGGCTCTCGTGCTGCCGGGCGGCCAGCGGATCGGGCGGACCGACGCGGCGGTCACGGTGCGGCTGAAGGAACTCGGGCCGCTCGCGCACATCGCCACCGGCGAGATCGGCAAGGTGGGCGAGGACTACGTCGAGGGCCGGATCGAGATCGACGGCTCGATGCGCGACCTGCTCGAGATCGGCGCCGGCCTGATGCCCGGCGATCCGACCGATGCCAGCGCCGTCGGCCCGACGCCGATCGGCTGGGTCCGCCGCCTGATGCTGCTGGCGCGCTCGCGCTCGCACCACCAGCCCGAGTCCGACGCCAAGCAGATCCAGTTCCACTACGACGTCTCCGACGACTTCTACAAGCTCTGGCTCGATCCGCGCCGCGTCTACTCGTGCGCCTACTACCGCGAGCAGGCGATGTCGCTGGCGCAGGCGCAGGAAGCCAAGCTCGACCACATCTGCACGAAGCTGATGCTGCGCGACGGCGAGCGCTTCCTCGACATCGGCGCCGGCTGGGGCGGGCTGCTGCTCTGGGCGGCCGAGAACTACGGCGTGCGGGCGCAGGGCATCACGCTGAGCCGCAACCAGCACGCCCACGTCAACAAGCTGATCGACGAGCGCGGGCTGCGCGGCAAGGTCAGCATGGAGCTGCTCGACTACCGCGCCCTGCCGGAAAGCGAGATGTTCGACAAGATCGCCTCGGTCGGCATGTTCGAGCACGTCGGGAGGGCGCAGCTGCCCGACTACTTCACGAAGATCATCCGCCTGCTCAAGCCGGGCGGCCTGTTCCTCAACCACGGCATCACCGCCGGCGGCACGCGCAACCACCAGCTCGGCGCCGGCCTCGGCGACTTCATGGAGCGCTACATCTTCCCGGGCGGCGAGCTGATGCACGTGTCGCACGTGCTCGAGATCACGAGCGACGCCGGCCTCGAGGCGCTCGACGTCGAGAACCTGCGGCCGCACTACGCGAAGACGCTGTGGGCCTGGAGCGAGGCGCTCGAGGCGCAGCTCGGCGCCGCACGCGGCCTGACCTCCGAAACGGTGCTGCGCGCCTATCGCCTCTACCTCGCCGGCAGCGCGATGGCGTTCGAGCGCGGCTGGATCTCGCTGCACCAGATGCTCTGCGCCAGGCGCACCGGCAACGTCGCCGACGGGCCGATGCGCGGCGCACAATCGTCGTTCCCCTTCAACCGCAGCTACATGTACCCGCAGACGCCGGGTCGCTGAGCACCCGCCCGCCGATGCATTACGTGTTCAAGTCCAAGGCCGACGCCGATCTCCTCATGATGGCGCCGATCGGCGACCATCTCCTGCAGATCATCGGCCGCGAGCCGGCGCCCCAGGGCATCGTCGAGAACAAGGCGATCCCGGCCGCGATCGCCGCGATCGAGGCGGCCATCGCCGCCGAGGAGCGCGTCCTGGGCCCGCAAGGCGGCGACGACGACCAGGACGCGTCCAGCCGCAGCGACGGGGTCTCGCTGCGCCAGCGCGCCTGGCCGATGCTCGAGATGATGAAGCGCTCCGTCGCGGAACGCGCCGACATCGTCTGGGGCGTGTGATCGCCGCTGGTCGGTCCTTCGGCCGGCCCGCCGGATGACGCTGCACGGCGAGCCCGATCCGCACGATGCCCAGGTGACGCGCATCGTCGCCGTCCGGCACGGCGAGACGGTGTGGAACGCCGAGATGCGCATGCAGGGCCAGCTCGACACCGCCCTCAGTGCGCGCGGCAGGTGGCAGGCCGAGCGGATCGGCGAGGCGCTCGCCGACGAAGGGCTGGAGGCGATCGTCGCCAGCGACCTGCAGCGCGCTTTCGACACCGCGCAGGCGATCGGCCGCCGCAGCGGGCTCGCCGTCGCCACCGACGTCGCGCTGCGCGAGCGCAGCTTCGGCATCTTCCAGGGCTCGACTTATGCCGAGATCGATGCCCGATGGCCGGCCGAGGCGGCCCGCTGGCGTCGCCACGATCCGGAGTTCGGCCCCGAGGACGGAGAAACCTTCCGGGCATTCAGCGCGCGCGCCGTGGCCGCCTGTGCCCGGATCGCCGCCGCCCATGCCGGCCGCTCGATCGCCATCGTCACGCACGGCGGCGTGCTCGATTGCCTGTATCGCGCCGCCAGCGGCATCGCGCTCGACGCGCCGCGCTCCTGGGAGCTCGGCAACGCGACCATCAACCGCCTGCTCTACACGGCGCGCGGCTTCACGCTGGTCGGCTGGAACGACGCGCAGCACCTGGAAGGCGAGTTGCCCCTCGACGACGCCGGCGAGGGCAACGCGGTCGGCCGGGTCGATGCCGCGGCGGCCCG
>CAZZVH010000171.1:0-4856 GCA_964657365.1 uncultured Burkholderiaceae bacterium | reverse complement strand
CGTCGACGAGCCGGGCCCGTGAACGACGACGTCGCCATCGCCATCGGCGCGCCGGTCGCGAGCATCGACACGCCGGCCTTGGTCGTCGATCTCGATGCGATGGAGCGCAACCTCGCCGCCATGGCCGACAGCGCGCGGCGCCACGGCGTGCGCCTCAGGCCGCACGCGAAGATGCACAAGTGCGCGGCGATCGCGCGGCTGCAGATGGCGGCCGGCGCGGTCGGCGTCTGCGTCCAGAAGACGAGCGAGGCCGAAGCGCTCGCCGCGGCCGGCATCGGCGACATCTTCATCTCCAACGAAGTGATCGATCCCGCCAAGCTCGCGCGCGTCGCTGCGCTGGCCGGTCGGGTGCGGCTGGCCGTCGCCGTCGATTCGGCCCAAGGCGTCGAGCGCCTGGCCGCGGCGATGGCCGGCGGCAGCGCGACGATCGAGGTGTTCGTCGAGATCGATGTCGGCCAGGGCCGCTGCGGCGTCGCCCCGGCGGCGGCAGGCGCGCTCGCGCACCGCGTCGTCTCGCACGCTCCGCCCGACGGCGGCCTCGTCTTCGCCGGGCTGCAGGCGTACCACGGCGGCGGCCAGCATCTGCGCGGTGTCGCCGAACGCGAAGCGGCCTCGCACCACGCCGCGTCGCTCGCGCTCGGCGCGCGGGCCAGCATCACCGCATCGGGCATCGCCTGCCCGCTCGTCACCGGCGCCGGCACCGGCAGCTTCGCGTTCGACGCCGCCGGTGGCGTCTGGGGCGAGTGGCAGTGCGGCAGCTACCTGTTCATGGACCGCGACTACGCCGACAACGCACCGGCGCCTCACGCACCGCGCTTCGAGCACGCGCTCTTCGTCAAGGGCCAGGTGATGAGCCGCGGCGTCTCGCACGCGGTGGTCGATGCCGGCCTCAAGGCGCACTCGACCGACTCCGGGCCGCCGCGCGTGCACGGCCGCCCGCTCGATTTCGCCGGCGCCAGCGACGAGCACGGCATCCTGCGGTGTCGCGCCGGCGGATCGGCGGCCGACCTGCCCGCCCTCGGCGACACGGTCTGGCTGATCCCCGGCCACTGCGACCCGACCGTGAACCTGCACGACCGCTTTGTCGCGGTCCGCGGCGGCCTCGAACGCGGCGTCGTCGAGGCGATCTGGCCGATCGAGGCGCGCGGCTGCACCAGCTGATCCGGCCGGCCTGGGCCGCTTGGTCGCGCACCGATCGGCGACGCGCGGGCAAACGCTCAGAGGACAAACCCCGAGCCAGGGCCGCCACAGGGCAGGAACGCACTCCCGTCTGACTAGACTCCGCGTCCTGCACGCTGAAGCGCGTTCAGCCGCATGAACTGCGCCCTTGCCCCGGTGCCCCGTCGACCTCGATGAACGTCTCTCCGCAACGCCGCTCGACCGCCGCCAGGCCGCTGATGGTGGCCGCCACCACCGAGGCCAAGGCGCTCGTGCCTGCGGTGTCGCGTGCGCTGGCCCTGCTCGAGCGGCTCGCCGAGACCCGCGAGCCGATGAGCCTGGCGCGGCTCGTGAGCGACCTCGACCTGCCCAAGAGCAGCGTCCACGGCCTCTGCAGCACGCTGGTCTCGTTCGGCTACCTGCGTCGCCAGAGCGACGGTGCGTTCCTGATCGGCCCGCGCGTGATGGGCCTGGCCGAAGCGTTCGTCTCGGGCACCGACGTGGCCCGGGAGTTCAACGCCCTCTGGGCGGACCACGGCGGCGCGCCCGAGGAAACGGTCGTGCTCTCGGTGCTGTCGGGCGGCGACGCGCTCTACGTGGCGGTGCGCAACAGCGCCCGGCCGCTCGGCCTCGCCTTCAACGTCGGCATGCGTCTCCCGGCGCACCTGTCCGGCAGCGGCAAGGCGATGCTGGCGCAGATGCCGGCGGCCGAGGTGTCGCGGCTGCTCGCCGACAAGGTCGGCCATCGGCTGACCCAGAAGGGCCCGCGCAGTCTCGAGACGCTGTTCAAGGAACTGGCGCTGTCGCGCCGGCGCGGCTACAGCATCGACGACGGCTGCGTCCGCGAAGGCGTGTACTCCTTCGGCGCGCCGGTGTTCGGCGCCTCGGGCGAGGTCGTCGCGGCCATCTCCGTCTGCATCAACAAGGCTCTGCTCGGCGCCGACCGCGGCGCCCGCCACCGCGATGCGGCACTGGCCGTCGCCCATGCGCTCACGGAGCGCATCGGCGGCAGCTCGTCCCGGCGCGTGAAGGAGGCGGCATGAGCGGGCACGTCGACGCCACGACGCACGCAGGGGCCGACGACTTCATCCTCGAGACCCGGGCGATGACGAAGGAGTTCAAGGGCTTCGTCGCCGTCGACAAGGTGGACCTGCGCGTCCGCAGCGGCACGATCCACGCGCTGATCGGCCCGAACGGCGCCGGCAAGACCACGTGCTTCAACCTGCTGACCAAGTTCCTGGTGCCGACCTCCGGCCAGATCCTGTTCGACGGCCAGGACATCACGTCGGAGAAGTCGTCCGCGATCGCCCGCCGCGGCGTCGTCCGATCGTTCCAGATCTCGGCTGTGTTCGCGCATCTGTCGGTGCTGGAGAACGTCCGCGTGGCGCTGCAGCGCAAGCTCGGCACCTCGTTCCATTTCTGGAAGCCGGAACGCTCGCTGCACGTGCTCGACGCGCATGCCATGGAGCTGCTCGAGGCCGTCGATCTCGCGTCGTACGCGATGATTCCCGCGGTCGAGCTGAGCTACGGCCGCAAGCGCGCGCTCGAGATCGCGACCACGCTCGCGATGGACCCGAAGGTGATGCTGCTCGACGAGCCGACGCAGGGCATGGGCCTCGAAGACGTCGACCGCATCCGCGCACTCATCAAGAAGGTCGCGGCGAGCCGGACGGTGCTGATGGTCGAGCACAACATGAGCGTGGTCGCCTCGATCGCCGACACGATCACGGTGCTGGCGCGCGGCGCGACGCTGGCCGAAGGCCCGTATGCCGAGGTCTCGAGGAACCCCGCCGTGATCGAGGCCTACATGGGCACGACCAGCGCCGAGCTCGCGGGAGCCCACTGATGGCGCAGCGCTTTCTCGAGATCGCCGGTCTGCAGGGCTGGTACGGCGAATCGCACGTGCTGCACGGCGTCGACTTCCACGTCGACGAAGGCGAGGTCGTGACGCTGCTCGGCCGCAACGGCGCCGGCCGCACCAGCACGCTGCGCGCGATCATGGGCCTGATCGGCTCGCGCAAGGGCTCGATCAAGGTGCGCGGCCAGGAGACGGTCGGCATGGCGACGCACCGGATCGCCCGGCTCGGCATCGGCTACTGCCCCGAGGAGCGCGGCATCTTCTCGTCGCTCAGCGCCGAGGAGAACCTGATGCTGCCGCCGGCGCTCGGCCCCGGCGGCATGCCGGTCGAGCAGATCTACGCGATGTTCCCGAACCTGAAGGAGCGCGCCGGCAGCCAGGGCACGCGGCTCTCGGGCGGCGAGCAGCAGATGCTGGCGGTCGCGCGCATCCTGCGCACCGGCGCCAGGCTGCTGCTGCTCGACGAGATCTCCGAAGGCCTCGCGCCGGTGATCGTGCAGAAGCTCGCCGAGGTCGTGAAGAGCCTGCGCGGCCAGGGCTTCACCATCGTCATGGTCGAGCAGAACTTCCGCTTCGCGGCGCCGCTCGCCGATCGCTTCCTCGTCATGGAGCACGGCCGCGTGATCCAGTCGTTCACCCAATCGGAGCTGCCCTCGCGCGTCGAGCGGCTGCACGAATACCTGGGCGTGTGAGTCGCCCGCTTCCATTTCCATTCACCAACCCACGGGAGACAACCCCATGCTGAAACTCAAGAAGATCTCTGCCGCCTGCGCGCTCGCCGCCGCTGCCTTCGCCGCCCCGGCGCAAGCCCAGATCTCGGGCGACGTCATCCGGATCGGCTTCATCACCGACCTGTCCGGCCTCTACGCCGACATCGACGGCCCGGCCGGCGCGGAGGCCATCAAGATGGCCATCGCCGACATGGGCGGCATGGTCGCCGGCAAGAAGATCGAGCTGCTGGTCGCCGACCACCAGAACAAGCCCGACGTCGCCGCCTCGAAGGCGCGCGAGTGGTTCGACCAGCAAGGCCTCGACATGCTGATCGGCGGCACCAACTCCGGCACCGCTCTGGCGATGGCGAAAGTCGCGCTCGAGAAGAAGAAGCCGTTCCTCGCCATCGGCCCGGGCAGCTCGGCGCTGACCAACGAGCAGTGCTCGCCCTACACCGTGCACTACGCCTACGACACCGTCGCGCTGGCCAAGGGCACGGCGCCGGCGGTCGTCAAGGCCGGCGGCAAGAGCTGGTACTTCCTGACCGCCGACTACGCCTTCGGCACGCAGCTGCAGGCCGATGCGAGCAAGGTCGTGCTGGCCTCGGGCGGCAGCGTCGTCGGCTCGGTGCGCGCACCGCTGTCGGCCAGCGACTTCTCCTCGTTCATGCTGCAGGCGCAGGCGAGCAAGGCGCAGATCCTCGGCCTGGCCAACGCCGGCGGCGACACCATCAACGCGGTCAAGGCGGCCAACGAGTTCGGCATCACCAAGACGATGAAGCTGGCCGGGCTGCTGATGTTCATCAACGACGTGCACTCGCTCGGCCTGAAGGCGACGCAGGGCATGTACCTGACCGACAGCTGGTACTGGAACCAGTCGCCGGAATCGCGGGTCTGGGCCAAGCGCTTCTTCGAGAAGTTCAAGCGCATGCCGTCGTCGCTGCAGGCGGCCGACTACTCGGTGACGCAGTTCTACCTGAACGCCGTCAAGGCCGCGGCCACCGACGACGGCGACAAGGTGCTCGAGCAGATGAAGAAGATGAAGGTCAACGACATGTACACCAAGGGCGGCTACATCCGCGCCGACGGCAGCATGATCCACGACATGTACCTGATGCAGGTCAAGACGC
>CAZZVH010000170.1:0-7715 GCA_964657365.1 uncultured Burkholderiaceae bacterium | reverse complement strand
CCGCCGAACCAGCCGTTGCCGATGTGGTACGGCAGGCTCATCGAGGTGTAGCGGATGCGCGTCGGGAACATCTCGACCAGCATGGCGGCGATCGGCCCGTAGACCATCGTCACGTAGATGACCATGATCGTCAGGATCAGCACGCAGGTCCACCAGGCGCCGCCCATGAACGGAATCGGCTTGGCCTTGGCCGGGTAGCCGTGTTCCTTCAGCGCCGCGCCGACTTCCTTGCGGAACGCGGTGTCCTTGGCCTTGGCTTCATCCGGCGTCAGGCCGACCGGCGAGAACGCCTCGATCGTCTTGTCGGCGATCTTCACCACGGCGGGGCTGCCCGCGGGCGCCTCGATGTTGGTGTAGCTCACCGACTGCCCGGCCAGGACCGACTTGGCCAGGTCGCACGGCTTCGTGAACTTGGCCGTGCCGACCGGGTTGAACTGGAACGAGCACTCGTCGGGATTGGCGGTGACGCTGACCTGCGACTTCGCCTGCGCTGCGGTCAGCTCGGGATTGGCGGCCTCGGCCAGGGCGTGGAACAGCGGAAAGTAAGTCACCGCGGCGATCAGGCAGCCGGCCATGATGATCGGCTTGCGGCCGATCTTGTCCGAGAGCTTGCCGAAGACGACGAAGAACGGCGTGCCGATGATCAGCGCGACGGCGATCAGGATGTTCGCCGTCGGCCCGTCGACCTTGAGCTGGCTGGTCAGGAAGAAAAGCGCGTAGAACTGGCCGGTGTACCAGACGACCGCCTGGCCCATCGTCAGGCCGACCAGGGCCAGGATGACGATCTTGGCGTTCTTCCATTGGCCGAAGGCTTCGGTCAGCGGTGCCTTGGAGGTGCGGCCCTCTTCCTTCATCTTCTTGAAGGCGGGCGACTCGTTCATCGACAGGCGGATCCAGACGCTGATCGCCAGCAGCAGGATCGAGACCAGGAACGGCACGCGCCAGCCCCAGTCGGCGAAGGCCGCCTCGCCGATGTAGGTGCGAACGCCGAGGATGACCAGCAGCGACAGGAACAGGCCGAGCGTGGCCGTCGTCTGGATCCACGACGTGAACTCGCCGCGCTTGCCCTGCGGCGAGTGTTCGGCGACATAGGTGGCTGCGCCGCCGTACTCGCCGCCGAGGGCCAGGCCCTGCAGCATGCGCAGGGCGATCAGGATGATCGGCGCCGCGACGCCGATCGTCCCGTAGCTCGGCAGGAAGCCGACGATGAACGTCGACAGGCCCATGATCAGGATGGTCACCAGGAAGGTGTACTTCCGGCCGATCATGTCGCCGAGGCGGCCGAAGAAGATCGCGCCGAACGGCCGCACCAGGAAGCCGGCGGCGAACGCCAGCAGCGCGAAGATGTTGCGCGAGGCGACGTCGAGAGGGGTGAAGAATTGCGCACCGATGATGCCGGCGAGCGTTCCGTAGAGATAGAAGTCGTACCACTCGAAGACCGTGCCGAGGCTCGACGCGAAGATGACCTTGCGCTCTTCCTTCGTCATCGGCTGACCGACGCGCGAACCGACAGGTACCGTTGTCGTGACCATTCTTTTGTTCCCTCCCAGGATGAGGATTGCCGTGCGGCGAACCCAAGTTCGCATCTTGGCCCGGCGGCTGTCACTTTTGCTGACACGAACCTGAAAAAGCCACAGTGCCTGCCTCGGGTGAAACCCGGAGGCGTGGGACGAGGATGTGCGCTACGTCGGCGCGTCAGCCGCGTCTGAGACCGGGGCGCGGTGCGCCTTCGCGATCCCAGTGGGGCGCGTCGAACCAGGGATCGCCGCGGACGTAATCGGCGGCCATCTCGAGCGCGTCGGCGCCCCAGAAGAGCTTGTCGTCGATGCCCACGGTCGGCACGCCGAACAGGCCGCGGGCCAGCGCGGCATCGGTCGAATCGCGCAGGCGCTGCTTGACGGTGTCGCTCGCCGGATCGGCTTGCGGTGCGAGCTGCTCCCGAAGTGCGGCCAGACGAGCGGGATCCTCCGCATCGGCGCCGCCGCGCCAGACGTGGCGCAGGATCGTCTCGCAGGCATGGCGGTTGGGCGTCGAGCCCTCGGGCGCCGTCGCCCAGGCCAGCCGCGACAGGGCGAGCGGGTTGAACGGATGGCGCGCCGGCGTGTCCATGGCGATGCCGGCGCGGTGCGCGAGCCAGTGGGTCTGCCGGAAAGTCCAGGCGCGCTTCGGCTCGATCTCGGCCGGGCCCTTGTGCTCGAAGGCCTTCAGCAACGCGCCGAAGACGATCGGCCGGTAGTCGACGCGGTACGACAGGCCGACCAGCGCGTCGGGCAGGCGCTCGAACGCGAGATAGGCGTAGGGCGAGATCGGGTCGAACCAGAAGTCGATCGTCTTCATGGTGGCGTCCCGGGCGCCGAGCCGCCGACGTTGGCCGGGCTCGCCGCCGACTCGCGCTCGCCGCGCCGCAACGGCAGCTGCTGCCAGACGGCCCGTCTTCCGTCGTCGTCGAGGCTGCCCCAGGCCGCGATCTCGTCGAGCGTGCGCATGCAGCCTTCGCACCAGCCGCTGGCCGCGTCGATCCGGCACACGTCGGTGCACGGGCTCGGCACGACGGGCAGGTCGGCGACGCGCAGCGATCCGCTCATGGCGTCGTCGCGAAGGCGCGGTCGGCCGCGTCCGGCGTGTAGTAGCCGAGCGCCACGTCGCGCTCGACCGCGTCGCGCGGCCGGGCCCCGGGCGCGCCGAAGCCGCCGCCGCCCGGCGTAGACACGGCGATGACGTCGCCGGCGTGGATCTCGATGTCCTGGTCCTTCGAGAGATGCGGCGGCACGTAGGTCTTGCCGTCGCGGATGATGGCGACGGTGTTGGTGCCGCCGGCGCTGCCGCCTTGCGAGCCGGGCGGGCCGGCGCGGCCGTGGTCCATCACCATCGAGACGCGGGCATCGCCGCGGCGAAGGCGGATGCGGTAGTTGACGCCGAAGCCGCCGCGGTGCTCGCCCGCGCCGCCCGAGCCCTCGTGCAGCGAGTACTCCTCGAACAGCACCGGGTAGAGCTGCTCCATGATCTCGATCGGTGTCGTCTTCGAGATGCCGATGGTCGAGCAGCCGTTCGAGATGCCGTCGCCCGACGGACTGCCGCCGTAGCCGCCCCCGGAGATCACGTACATCACGTAGGCGCGCTTCTTGAGCGGATCGAAGCCGCCGACACCGAGGTTGCCGCTGGTGCCGGCGGGCGCGCCGAAGAGCTGGTCGGGGATCGCCTTGGCGAGCGCCGCGAACACGGCTTCGGCGATGCGCTGGCTCACCTCGGCGGCGCAGCCGGACACCGGCCGGGGATAGTGCGCATAGAGGAAGGTGCCGTCGGGATCGACGATGTGCAGCGGCTCGAAGGTGCCGGCGTTGATCGCCGCTTCCGGGAACACATGCTTCACGGCGAGGTAGATCGAGGAGCGCGTCGTCGCGATGACGCTGTTCATCGGCCCCTTGCACGGCGGCGACGAGCCGGCCATGTCGAACGACAGCGCGGCCGCGTCGACGTCGCTGCCGCCCGTCTTGGTGATGCGCATGGCGATGCGCAGCGGCTCGTCGACGACGCCGTCCGAATCGACGAAGGCCTCGCCCTCGTAGCTGCCGTCGGGGATCGTCGCGATCTTCTCGCGCATCTGCCGCGCCGCGCGGCGCTTCAGCTCGACGATGGCGGCGTCGACGGTCGCGTCGCCGTAGCGATCCAGCAGGTTCGACAGCCGCGCCTGGCCGGTGGCCAATGCCGCCGCCTGCGCCTTGATGTCGCCGATGCGCTGGTCGGCGATGCGGATGTTGGACAGGATGATCGACAGGATCTCGTCGTCGAGCACGCCCTGCTTGTAGAGCTTGACCGGCGGGAGGCGCAGGCCTTCCTGCTCGACCTCGGTGGCATTGGCCGAGAAGCCGCCAGGCACCATGCCGCCGGTGTCCGGCCAATGCCCCGTGTTGGCGAGCCAGCACCAGAGCTTGCCCTCGCGGAAGAAGGGCTGCACGAACTTCACGTCCATCAGGTGCGTGCCGCCGAGGTACGGGTCGTTGACGATGAAGACGTCGCCGGGATGCAGCGCGATCCTCAGCCGGTTCACGCGCTCGATCACCGCCTGCACCGTGAACTGCATCGTGCCCACGAAGACCGGCAGCCCGAGCTCGCCCTGCGCGATCAGCTCGCCGCTGTCGCGGTGGTAGATGCCGTCGGAGCGGTCGAGCGCCTCGGCGATGACCGGGCTGAACGCGCTGCGCACGAACGCGAGGTCCATCTCGTTGCAGACCTGCATGAGCCCGTTCTGCAGCACCGACAGGGTGATGGGGTCGACTTGCATGGGTGCGGTCATCCTAGCGCCTGGTCTCAATGCACGCTGACGATGAGGTTGCCGATCGCGTCGAGCGCCACCTCGTTGCCGGGCTCGATCACCGTCGTGCAATCGAGCTGCTCGACAATCGCCGGCCCGTCGAATCGCGCTTCCGCGGGCAGGAGTGCGCGGACATAGACAGGCGTCTCGATCCAGCCACCGTCGAACCACACCGGCCGCGTCGTCCGGCGCGCCTCGTCGAGCGTGGCCTTCGGCGTCATCGCCGCGATGGCGCGCAGCGACACCGGCCTGCGCTGGCCGATCACCGCGGTATGCAGGTTGACGAGCACCGGCCGGATCTCCGGCAGCTCGACGCCGAAGCGTTTCCAGTAGGCCGCCGCGAAGACGGCGCGCAGCGCGTCGATGGTGATGTCGGCGGACTCGATCGGCACCGGCAGGATGTGGCTCTGGCCCTGGAACTGCATGTCTGCGCGGTGCAGCGTGACGATGCGCTCGACGGCGACGTTCTCGCGTGCGAGCAGCGCCCTGCCCTTGGCGATCTGCTGCGCGAAGACGGCGCCGACGCGGCCTTCCTCGAGCGTCTCGAGCGGCTGGTTCACGGTCGCGACGAAATCCTGGCGCAGATCGGCGACGACGCAGCCGAGCGCGTTGGTGAGGCCGGGCCGCGCCGGGATCAGAAGTTTCGGGATGGCCAGCTCCCTGGCCAGCGCCGCGGCGTGCAGTGGCCCGGCGCCGCCGAACGCGAACAGCGCGAAATCGCGCGGGTCGTGCCCGCGCGACAGGCTCACCATGCGGATCGCGCCGGCCATCCGGTCGTTGGCGACGCGCAGGATCGCCGCGGCGGCGGCTTCGGCGTCGAGCCCGAGCGGCGTGCCGACATGCAGCAGCATCGCCTCGCGGATCGTCGCCATCGACACCGCGTGCTCGACCGCGAGCAGGCGATCCGGGTCGAGCCGGCCGAGCACGAGGTTGGCGTCGGTGATGGTCGGGCGCGTGCCGCCGCGGCCGTAGCAGATCGGGCCCGGCGTGGCGCCCGCGCTTTCAGGGCCGACCTTGAGCATGCCGGACGCATCGACCGACGCGATCGAGCCGCCGCCGGCGCCGATGGTGTGGACGTCGACCATCGGCACGTGGATCGGCATCGCGTACTCGAGCTCGAGGTCGCTCGAGACGCTGGGCATGCCGCCGAGCACGAGGGCGACGTCGCTCGAGGTGCCGCCCATGTCGTAGGTGACGACGTTGCCGAACTCGCCGGCGTACGCGCCCGCCTGCATCGCCGTCGCCGCCGCTGCGATGACGCCCGACGCGGGCCCCGACATCACCGTCGCGACCGCGTGCTCCGAGACGACGCGCGACGACACCGTGCCGCCGTTGCCCTGCATCACCAGCAGCTCGCGCTCGAAGCCGCGGCTGCGCAGCTCCCCCTGCAGGCGCTCGATGTAGCGGTGCAGCACCGGCTGGATCGCGGCGTTGACGGCGGCGGTCGTGCCGCGCTCGTACTCGCGGTACTCGGCGACGATGCGGTGCCCGGCCGTGACATAGCCGTTCGGCCACGCGGCACGCACGATCTCCTCGGCCCGTGCCTCGTGCGCCGGGTTGATGTAGCTGTGCAGGAAGTGGATGACGACGCTCTCGGCGCCGAGCGCGACGAGCTGCGACGCGGCGGCGTCGACCTGCGCTTCGTCGAGCGGCGTCAGCACGTTCCCCTCGGCGTCCATGCGCTCGTCGACCTCCAGGCGGAGATGGCGCTCGACCAGCGGCACGAACTTGCCCTTGAGCCCGTACGGCGTCGGCCGGGTGCGCCGGCCGAGCTCGAGCACGTCGCGAAAACCGCGCGTCGTGATCAGGCCGACCTTGGCGATCTTGCGTTCGAGCATCGCGTTGGTGGTCGTCGTCGTGCCGTGGACGATGGCTTCCAGATCGCGCGGGTCGACGCCCGCGGCATCGAGCGCGGCGAGCACGCCGAAGGCCTGGTTGTGCACGGTCGTCGGCACCTTGGCGATGCGGACCTCGCCGGTCGCGTCGTCGACGACGATCAGGTCGGTGAACGTTCCCCCCACGTCGATGCCGGCGATCATGGCTCGCTCACAGGCTGAGATGCGTGCGCAGCAAGGTCTCGTCGCTCATCAGCGCATCCATCGCGCCGGTGAACTTGACCTCGCCCTTCTCGAGCACGACGGCCCGGTCGGAGACCAGCTGCGCGAAGTGCAGGTTCTGCTCCGAGAGCAGGATCGCCACGCCGGCCTGCTTCAGCGCGACGATCATGCGTGCCATCTCCTCGACGATGAGCGGCGCCACGCCCTCCGACGGCTCGTCGAGCAACACCAGGTGCGGGTTGCCCATCAGCGTGCGCGCGACCGTCAGCATCTGCTGCTCGCCGCCGCTCATGCGGCCGCCAGGGCGGTCGGGCATGGCGCCGAGATTCGGGAACAGCGCGTAGACCTTGTCCTCGCTCCAGGTGGGTGCGCCTTCGCGCGGCGGCTGGCGCGCCACCGAGAGGTTCTCGCGCACCGTGAGGTCGGTGAAGACGCGCCGGTCTTCCGGCACCCAGCCCAGGCCGAGGCGGCCGATGCGGTACGGCGGCAGCGACGAGATGTCGTGGCCGCGGAAGGCGACGCGGCCGCGCTTTCTCGCCATCAACCCCATGATCGCCTTCATCGTCGTCGACTTGCCCGCGCCGTTGCGGCCGACCAGCGCGACGCACTCGCCGGCGCCGACCGCCAGCGAGACGCCGTAGAGGATCTGCGCCTGCCCGTACCAGGCGTCGAGCGACTGCACCTCAAGCATGGCTGGCCTCGATCGCCGGCTTCTCGAAGGTCGTGCCGCCGCCGAAGTAGACCTCGCGGACCCGGGCATCGTCGCGCACCGCCGCCGGCGTCCCTTCGGCGATCAGCTCGCCGCGCGCCAGGACGACGATGCGGTCGGCGTGGGCGAAGACGACGTCCATGCTGTGCTCGGTGAACAGCACCGCGATCGACTGCCGGGTGGCCAGTCGCCGCGTCAGCGCCATCAGGTCGTTGCGCTCGCGCGGCGCCATGCCGGCGGTCGGCTCGTCCATCAGCAGCAGGCGCGGCCGGTGCGCCAAGGCGATCGCCAGCTCGATGCGCTTGACGTCGCCGTAGGCCAGCACGCTGGTGGGCCGGTCGGCCTGCGCCGCCATGCCGACGCTCTCGAGCAGCGCGAGGCCTTCGGCGCGGAACTGCGCCCGCGCCGGCCGCCAGAAGCCGAGCACCTTGCCGGCATGCGAGAGCAGCGCCAGCTGCACGTTCTCGACGACGGTGAGCGAAGCGAAGGTCTCGGCGATCTGGAACGTGCGGCCGACGCCCTGGCGCCAGATCGCGTCGGGCCGCAGGCCGATCAGCTCGGTGCCGCCGAGCGTGACCGAGCCGGCGTCGGGCCGCAGCTGGCCGCCGACCATGTTGAAGCAGGTCGTCTTGCCGGC
>CAZZVH010000169.1:0-7716 GCA_964657365.1 uncultured Burkholderiaceae bacterium | reverse complement strand
CGGGCCACTTCCGGGTGGTGGTGGCGATCAAGTCCGGCGTCAACCCGATCGCCCTGCTCGCCTCGGACTTCGGAGAGACGGGCCACTGGGCGGCGTTCAAGGAGATCTACGTCGAGTCCAGCTCGGCGCCGAAATACCTGACCGCCACGCTCACCTGGGACCAGGGCACCTCCGACGTCGATCTCTACGTCAAGGAGCCGGACGGCGCCGCCGGCACGGCCGACGCCGGCAAGACGGGCGACATCGTCTTCTTCGGGCATCGCGCCGGCGCCTCGTCCACCAACGCCTACCTCGACTTCGACAACACCGACGGCTTCGGCCCCGAGAACTACATCGTCAAGCCGGGCCTGAAGACGGAGTTCACCGACGGCACGTCGGCCATCTCGGCCAACGGCACGTACATGGTCGGCGTCCACTACTTCGGATGGAACGGCGCCGACGACGCGCCCGACCGGACCATCGGCTGGACGGTGAAGTGGCGGCTCCTGAAGTCGTGCAACAACAGCTGCGCCAACCCGGAGACCGACGGCCTGTGGGTCACCGGCAGCCAGAGCGGCAGGCTGGCCCACGACGACGACAGCCAGGCCGGCCCGGCCGGCTTCTACAACGGCGGCAGCGCCTGGTCCGACAAGTTCCAGATCGCCTTCCCGGCGGCCACCACGTCGTGGACCGTGCCGCCCTCGAACACCATCATGTTGCCGTGAGCCCGGCAGCCAGGAGCACCACCATGAACGACCTCACGATCCTCGCGCGAGCCCTCCGGCACAGCCGCCGCACCTTCCTCCTGCGCACGGCCGGCACGGTGGCGTTTCCGCTGTCGCTGGCGGCCTGCGGCGGCGGAGGCGACTACGACAACATGCAGGGCGCCGGCACGGGAACGGGTGGCGGCACCGGCGGCACCGGCACCGGAGCGACCACGCCGATCGTCGCGCTCACGACGTCGAAGGCCAAGGGCACGTTCGTCCTGCCGGCGGGCGCCAACGTCACCGTCGCGAGCGTCCAGAACGCGTTCGGCAGCAGCGCGCCGGCGAGCGACGGCAGCTTCGACTTCACGTCGGTGGCCGAGTCGGAGATGTTCGCCATCGCCGTCGGACCGGGCGGCAAGATGTTGCTATCGGGTCTGCTGCAAGCCGGCTCGGCGAAGTACACGACGCAGCTCTCCGCACGCAGCACCGCCGTGTGCCTGGCCTACACCGTGCTCGGCGTCGGCGTGTATCTGCCCTCGACGCAGGAGCAATACCTCGCGGCGATCCAGGCCTCGCCGACGCTCAGCGTCCTCGAGGCCGCGGTCTCGGCGGCCCTCGTCGCCCGCGGCGAAGGCTGGCTCGACCTGACCGATCCGGCCTTGAAGAGCGCTCTCTCGGCGATGCAGGCCGCGCTGTCGCCGACGGCCTTGTCGAGCAGCACCAGCATGGCCGGCCGGGCGCACAGCGAAAGCCTCGCGGCCTCGGGCAGCGACGGACGGGTCACGACCGAGGGCATGGTGATCGACAAGACCGCCCGCACGAGCGGCATCCAGATCACGGGCGACGGCGTGGCCACGATCACGATCAGCAACGCCTACCGCCGGCGCAGCTACGCCTACGTCAACCGCGTCTCCTACCAGGACACCTACACCGGCGCGATCACCGACTCGCCCGCCACCGTCGGCGTCCAGCCGATGAAGATCGACGCCACCAAGGGCATCACCAATTCGCTGGTCACGCTCGCCCAGCTCTTCGCCGGCGTCAACGACTTCTACGACCCCGTCGTCTATCCCGACGTCCCGACGCCGATCGCCCCCGCCGGCGCCGCCCTCACCACCTACCAGGTGACCTCGGTCGGCCTGGGCGTGAGCTATGGCGACCTGGCCCTGCTCACGCCGGATCAACACACCGGCCTGCGCCAGGTCATCGCCGAAACGGTCGTCTTCGACATCATCGTGCCGATCTTCTGCGGCATCGTCCTCCCGATCGCGGCGGCGCCGATCGCGGCGTTCATCCCGACCTTCGGCGTGAGCCGCCTGAAGGACCTGATCACGACCCTGGCCGCCTCCGACGACATCTTCCTCAACAAGATCGTGGCGGCGAACCGCCCGCTCAGCGAAGTGCTCTGGGACACCTTGCTGACGATCGTCGGCTCCGAGCAGTTCAAGGACGCCATCCTGGGCTTCTTCCAGGACTGCATCGACGCGCTGTCCGCCACCGCGACCCTGCCCGCCACCAACGTGGTGAACATCGGTGCCAAGGCATTGCTCGACGCGATCTCGGCGCTCGACCTCAGCGCGCAGGCGTTCGATCTCGTCGTCACCGGCCTCTCGTACGCGTTCTCCGACCTCGCCGACCAGTTCACGATCAACGTGACGAAGTCGGATGTGCGGCTGAACCCGCTGAACCCGACGCTCGATCCGGCCGTGCTGACGCAGACCAACTTCACGCTCACCGTGGTCGACTCCGACCTCACGGCCGCCGACCTCAGCTACCAGTGGAACTGCACCTGCCTGTTCGGCGACATCTCGGACGGCACGCAGACCAACACCTCGAACGGCAACAGCTTCCCCTCGTCATCGGGAAACATCGCCTACACGCCCAGGGGCAACGCCAGGGGCGGCGACAAGGAGCTGGTGAGCGGCACCATCTACAAGGGCCACGTCCTCACCCCGGGCATGCAGGGCTCGCGCGTGCCGATCGGCACGGCGTACAGCACCATCACCTACAGCGCGGCGATCACGCCGTCGCCCCTCTCGCTGCTGATCAACACCCAGCAGACCTTCACGGCCAACATCTCGACGACCCTGCTGGCCAGCGGCACGGCGCTGAACTACGTCTGGACCTTGACGGGCGGGGGCAGCATCGGCGCGACATCCACGGTCACGACCACCACGCCTTCCATCTCGTACACGGCGGGCCCGATGGCCGGCACCGACACCCTCTCGCTCAGCGTGACCACGACGACGGGTTCGGTGGTCACGACGGGATCGGCGACCATCACGGTGCTGGGCTCGGTGGCGGCCGGCATCTCGCCGTACAACCCGCAGGTGGTGCGCGGGACCTTGCTCAACTTCGTCGTCAGCCCCTCCGGCCCGAGCTTCCCGAGCGGCACCCGGTTCCAGTGGGTGCTGACCCATGAGCCCGACCTGTTCGGCCGGCCCCAGGATCTCGGCGGTTCCGGCGGCGGCACGATCGGCGTCGGCATCGGCCCGGTGACCACCAGCGGCCCGGCGACAGGATTGAGCGTCACCGTGGTGACCGCGAACCCGACCATCACCTTCGCCGCGAATCCGTTCGGGCCGGAATCGGGCGGCAACACCTTCTTCTGGGAACCGTCGCTCATCCTCACGGTGTCCGTCCTGGGCGCTGCAGGCAATGTGCTGACGACCAGCTCGACGCCGATCCAGACGCAGATCCCGACGACCATCATCCTGCCTTGAGGCTGGGGATCGGCAACCCATGAGCAGCGTCACCGTGCTACGACACGCCATGTCGACGACGAAGCCGCCCGAGCCGCCGATGAACCCGATCGCCGCGGCGCGGGGCCGGCAGATCCTGTTCTACGCCGCCGACGGCCGGCTCGGCGGCATGCTGACCTGCTCGCGCTGCGGCGCGAGCGGCCGCCAGCCCGACCTCATCGAGCACGCGCCCGATTGCAGCTACCGGCGACCGCCATGAACAGACGGTGACGGCCCGGTCACCCCTCAGTCGATGCCGTACCGCGTCTGCCTGCCCCAGCTCCGCTGCCCGCTCAGGAACGACACCCAGCCCAGCGCCGCGCCGGTGTGGCGCAGCAGCTGGAAAGTGAACGGCTCGACGATCGCCGCGACCAGCGCCCAGCCGAAGCTGGCGCGGCCGGCATTGCCGAGCCATCGCCGGTACAGGTGCACCGACCACAGGTGGAACGCGAGGTCGATCGCGATCTTGGCGCCGATGACGGCGGCCACGGGCGCGACGATGTCGAGCCGGCGCGTGGCCGCGTAGACGACGAGCAGCGCGAACGCGGTGAGGCCGTAGAGCGGCTGCAGGGTGTCGATCGCCTTGACCGGCAGCATCAGCGTGCCGAGCCAGCCGTGGCGCCTGTCGCCCACCATCGCGCGGTACCAGTACTGCGTCTGCAGGAAGCCGCCGAACCAGCGCCGGCGCTGGCGCAGGAACGCACCGACGCTGCCGGGCGCCTCGGTGCGTGCCTGGGCGTTGCCGAGGACCCGGAAGCGCCAGTCGATGCCGCGCTCGACGGCGTGCCGGCGCATGCGGTGGATGAGCTCGTAGTCTTCCACCAGGCAGGCCGGATCGAAGCCGCCCACGTCGATCACCGCCTGGCGCCGGAAGCCCGCGAAGGCGCCCGAGATCAGCAGCAGACCGTCGACCTGCATCCAGGCATAGCGCGAGAGGAAGTTGCGGATGTACTCGTAGGTCTGGAACCACTCGAAGGCGCGGCCGCCGAGCGTGCCCTTGCACACCGGCGTGATGACGCCGGTGACTGCCGCGAGCGCCGGCTCGGCGGCGAAGGCGGCGCGGACGGCGCCGATGGCCTGCGCGTCGAGCAGGGTGTCGGCGTCGACGGTGAGCACGATGTCGGTGGTGCCGCGCACGATCGCGGCGTTGAGCGCGCGCGCCTTGCCGCCGTGCGGCACGCGCATCCACACCAGGGAGGGATGGACGGGGCTCGGCGCGCTGTAGTGGCCTCGGGCCGCGGCCACCAGACCGTAGCGGCCAGCGAGCACCTCGGCGGTGTCGTCGTTCGAGCCGTCGTCGGCGACGACGATCTCGTCGGGCGGGTCGGACTGCGCGATCAGGGCTTCGATGGTGGCGGGCAGCACCCGCGCCTCGTTGTGGGCCGCGATGATGACGCCGACGCTGCAGCGCGGCCCGGCCGGCGCCGGGCGCGGCGCGCGCAGCAGCCGCCACGTGAACCAGCCGACGAAGCCCTGCAGCAGCGTGTCGTAGGCGATGTAGGCGATGCCGACCGACCAGGCCAGCACGCCGCCCTGCACGAAGGCGAGAACGAAGAGCGCGATCCAGGCGACAAAGACCGCGCCGTGGATGACGACGCTCCGCCACGGGGTGGGCGGCGGCGCGAGACGCGACGAGGCGAGGGCGAGCGCCGGCGCGAGCGGGTCGAGGGCGTGGGGTGGCGTCAAGCGGAGGTTCTTCGGCAGCGGCTCGGTGCCCGCTGTCCCAAGGGTACGCAGCTTTGCGCCGCACAGGCGGCGTGGGGTCGGGCACGCTCTGCAAAGTGTCGTGTTGGTGTCCAATGGCGGCCATGCCCGACCGCTACACGAAGATCGCCGTCACGCTGCACTGGCTGGTGGCCGTGCTCATCGTCGCCAACGTGACGCTCGCGCTCAGCGCCGACCACGTTCCCGACGAGTGGGCGCGGCCCGTGATCGACACCCACAAGTCGATCGGCATCACGGTGCTCGGCCTCGTGCTGCTGCGCGTGCTCTGGCGCCTGTCGCATCGGCCGCCGCCCTTGCCCACCGGCTATGCGCGCTGGGAACGCATCGCGGCGCACACCGCGCACGCCTTGCTCTATCTGCTGATGATCGCCCTGCCCGTGTCGGGCTGGATGCACGACTCGGCCTGGAAGGACGCCGCGACCCACCCGATGCAGCTGTTCGGCCTGGTGCCGTGGCCGCGCATCGGCTGGGTGATGTCGATCCCGCCGATGCGCAAGGAGCATCTGCACGACGTGTTCGGCGACTGGCACACCGCCTTCGGCTACGTGCTCTACGTGCTGCTGTTCCTGCACGTCGCCGGCGCGCTCAAGCACGAGTTCCTGGATCGCGAGCGTGAGCTCCAGCGGATGTCGTACTAGGCCCCACGTCCTGGACGGCGTCGCTTGCCGGGGCGTCAGCCGCGGTGGCCGGCGGCGGCCCGATGAACGGTTCGACCGGCGCGGGCAACGTCCCGCACTCCTCGAACACGCGCACCGTGCAGTGCGCGCAGATGCCGCGGTCGAGGCGGCCGAAGATCGTGGCGATCGCCGTGTGCTTTGCCGGAAAGACGTGGTCGGTGCCGAGCTCGGCCATGAAGCCGACCTTGTTCCAGATCTGCAGCACCGGCGCGCGCGGCCGGTGGAAGTACAGGTCGCCACCGATGCCACGGCGGATCACCAACTCCTGGCGCCACAGCTCGGCGGCCGAGAGATCGATGAAGTTCATGCTCTTGGCCATCACCAGCAGGTGCTTCGGCGAGCCCGCCGGCGCGCGCAGGTCGCGCAGCTGGTCGTCGACGAAAGGCACCGCGCCGAAGTAGATCTCGCCCTCCATGCGGATCATCTTCAGCTGCGGGCATTCCGGAAGCGGCGCCGTGACGTCGACGCGCACGACGAAGGGCCGGCCCGGCGCGGTCGTGTCGAAGCCCATCACGCGCACCGCCGGCTTCGAGGTGCGGTACAGGTACGTCACCAGCGACAGGATGGTGCCGAGCAGGATCGCCATCTCGAGGCGGATCGTCACGGTCGCCGCGAAGGTCGCCGCGGCGATCGCGAAGTCCTGCCGGCTGAGGCGCCAGAGCTTCTGCCATCCCGGCGAGTCGAACAGCGACCAGGCGACGACGATCAGCAGGCCGGCGATCGCGGCGTACGGAATCATGCCGAGCAGCGAGGCGCTGGCCGCCACCAGCAGCAGCAGCCAGACCGAGGCGAACACCGCCGCCAGCGGCGTCCTGGCGCCGGCTTCGAAGTTGGGCATCGAGCGGTTCATCGACCCGCACGACACGTAGCACGAGAAAAAGCCGCCGACCAGGTTCGAGAGGCCCTGGCCGCGGAACTCGCGATTGGCGTCGATGTGCTGGCCGGAACGTTCGGCCACGGCCTTGGCGATCGAGATCGCCTGGCCGAGCGCGACGATCGTCACCGCGAAGGCGATGCCGACCAGGTCCGGCAGCACCGACAGATCGATGCGCGGCACGTGGAAGCGCGGCCACACCGACGGCACGCTGCCGACCACCGCGACCACGCCGTGCGCGGGCAGCCAGCGGTTGAGGCCCGCGGCCAGCGCGGTTCCGGCGAGCAGGCCGATCAGCAGGCCGGGAACGCGCGGCGCCAGGCGGCGCGCGAGCACCGTGGCGGCGATCGTCGCCAGCGCCACGCCGACGGCCGCGCCGGAGACGTTGCCCAGCCGGGTCGCGACGAACTCGATCACGCCCTGGGCGCGGTGGTTGGGCGGCGCCGGCAGGCCGAGCAGGTCGGGCAAGGCGTGGATGACGATCAGCGCCGCGGCGCCGCCGGTGAAGCCGCGCAGCGCCGAGGGCGAGATGAAGTTGGCGATGGCGCCGAGACGCAGGGCGCCGATCAGCCACTGCATCCCGCCGACGATCAGCGTCACCGCCAACGCCAGCTCGATGTAGGCCGGCGATTGCAGCGCGGCGATCGGCCCGAGCGTCGCCGCCAGCACCAGCGAGTTGGCGTTGGTCGGCCCCGACATCACGTGCCAGCTCGAGCCGAACAGCGCGGCGACCACGCACGGGATGATCGCCGTCGCCAGGCCGTATTCGGGCGGCAGGCCGGCGAGCGTCGCGAAGGCGAGCCCTTGCGGCAGCACCAGCAAGGCGCCGAGGATGCCGGCCAGTAGGTCGGCGCGCAACGTCGCGGCGTCGACGCGGTGCACCCACGAGCCGAACACCCGCGCCGCCCAGGGGCTCACGCTGCGACGGCTCCGGGCGCCGCGCCGCGCGTGTAGGTGAGCATCCTTCCCTTGTACGGGGCGACGCCGGGCGACGCGGGCATGGCGAGCCGCTC
>CAZZVH010000168.1:0-7792 GCA_964657365.1 uncultured Burkholderiaceae bacterium | reverse complement strand
GGCCCGGTCCAGCAGCTCATCCCGACCGGGCCGAAGGCGCATGCCGTCCACGTCGACGCGGCCAACCGGTTCGCCTTCGCGACCAGCCTGGGTGGCGACGTCGTCTCGGCCTGGCGCTTCGACGGTGCCACCGGGTTGTTGTCGCCAGGTGAACCAGCGCTGATCGCGATGCCGGCCAGGTCGGGACCCCGCCACTTCGTCTGGGACAGGCGGCAGAGCCATCTCTATCTGCTCGGCGAGCTCGATGCGTCGCTTGCCGTCTTCGACTACGACGCGGCCCGCGGCACGCTCACCGAGATCCAGCGCACGACGGCCATGCCCGCCGGCTTCATCGGCACGGCATGGGCCGCCGATCTTCATCTCGCACCCGACGGACGCCACCTGTACGCCTCGGAGCGAACCTCGAGCACGCTCACGGCGTACGCAGTCGATCCGGCCAGCGGCCGGCTCGAGACCCTAGCCAGCGTGCCGACCGAGAAGACGCCCCGGGGCTTCGCGATCGACCCGTCCGGGCGTTACCTGGTGGCCGCGGGCCAGGAGTCGCACCGCATCGCGGTCCACGGGATCGATCCCGGCACCGGCGCACTCCGCCTGTTGCCGGGCGCGGCGGTCGGCCGGAATCCGAACTGGGTCGAGATCGTCGAGCTGCCCTGATGGCCTTGCCTGCCCGACGACGCATGCGCTGCTAGGATCAGACGCGCCATCGCCTCGGCCCGCCCATGAACGGCATCATCGTGTTGGATAGAGTTCGCCCGAAGCGGCTCTCGATCGAGATCGTCAACGCTCTGTCCGAGCGCATCCGGGACGGCCGGCTCGCGCCCGGCGCGAAGCTCTCGACCGAGCTGGCCCTGATGACCGAGTTCGGCGTCAGCCGCACCGTCGTCCGCGAAGCGATCTCGAAGCTGCAGGCGTCCTTCCTGGTCGAGACACGGCACGGCATCGGCACCTTCGTGACCGGGCAGGCCGATGCCGTGTTCCGCATCCGCGCCGACCAGGTCGGCACCCTGCGCGACGTCATCGCCATGCTCGAGCTCCGGGCAGGCGTCGAGACCGAGGCGGCGGGTCTCGCCGCGCAGCGTCGGAGCAGCGGCAACATCGAGGCGATGCGTGCCGCACTCGCCGACTTCACGCTGGCGGTCGAAGCCGGCCAGGACGCGGTCGGCGCCGACTTCCGCTTCCACCTCGAGATCGCGCGCTCCACCCGGAACCTGCACTTCGAGAGCCTCGTGACGACGCTCGGGACGACGATCATTCCGCGCGCCAGGCTCGATCCGTCGTCGGCGTCGGCAGCGGAACGCCGGACCTACCTGCGCCGCGTCAACGCCGAGCACGACTCGATCCTCGAGGCGATCGCGGCCAAGGACGGCGTCGCCGCCCGCCAGGCGATGCGCACCCACCTCGACAACCGCCGCGAGCGGCGCCGGCGCGCCGGCGAGAACAAGCTCTGAGAACATTGCGTCCCACCGACCGAAAAGGATCGACCCATGCATGACACGCACCCGAACCAGCCCTCTCCCACGCCGGACAGCGAGCTGTCGCGGCGCGATTTCGTCGCCCTGTCGGTGGCGGCCGGCTTCGCCGCCGGCGCCGGCCCTGCGGCGGCCGCCGGCCTGCCGCTGACCGAGACCGACGTCGCCATCCGGACGCCGGACGGCATCTGCGATGCGGCGTTCATCCACCCGACGACCGGCGCCCATGCCGCCGTGCTGATCTGGCCCGATGCGTTCGGCCTGCGCCCGGCGTTCCGCGAGATGGGCCGGCGCCTTGCCGCCGAAGGCTACGCGGTGCTGGTGCCGAACCCGTTCTACCGGATCGGCAAATCGCCGATCTTCCTGGACGCCTCGACCTTCGACTTCAACAACCCGACCGAGCGCGCCAGGCTGGGGCCGTTGATGGGCTCGATCGGCGCCGCCGGCGCGGCCGAGAAGGACGCGCTCGCCTTCGTCGCCTTCCTCGACGCGCAGCCTGCCGTCGACAAGACGAAGAAGATCGGCACGCAGGGCTACTGCATGGGCGGCCCGCTGGTCGTGCGGACGGCCGCGACCGTGCCCGGTCGGATCGGCGCAGGCGGCTCGTTCCACGGCGGCGGCCTGGTCACCGACCAGCCCGACAGCCCGCACCTGCTGGCGCCGAAGATCAAGGCCGCCATGTACTTCGGTGTCGCGCAGAACGACGACCAGAAGCAGCCCGACGCGAAGGACAAGCTGCGCACCGCGTTCGCCGCCACCGGCATGCCGACGACCGTCGAGGTCTATCCGGCGAAGCACGGCTGGTGCGTGCCCGACATGCCGAAGGACGGCGGCGTGCCGCTCTACGACAAGGCCGAAGCCGAGATCGCCTGGGGCAAGCTGCTTGGCCTGTACAACGGCGCTGGCCTGACGGTCGGCGGTGGACGGCCGCTCGCGCCGCACCAGGCGCAGCGGTGATGGCGGCAGCTCCGACACCCATTCGACGTCGGCGCCCAGCGCATTGAGGTTGTCGACGAACTTCGGATGCGCCCGCTGGATCGGCAGCGCGTTGCGGATCGTCGAGCGGCCCGGGATGCTGGCCGCGATCATGAAGAGGGCGATCGCGACACGGATGATGTAGGGACTCTCGACATCGGCCGGTGCCAGCGGCCGGCCGCCGTGGACGACCAGCCGGTGCGGATCGCACAGCGTCGCGTCGACGCCGAATTTCGCCAGCTCCGCGCTCCAGTCGAGCGCGCCTTCGTAGACCTTGTTCCAGAACAGCGTCGAGCCTTCGGCGCGCACGCCGAGCGCGACGAAGATCGGCAGCAGGTCGGCCGGCACGTAGGGCCAGGGCGCGGCCTCGACCTTCTGCATCACCGTCGAGGTGAGCGTCGGCCGAACCCTCAGCGGCCCGGCCACCCGGGCCCGGCTGAACCCGTCGCGGTGCTCGAGCTCGACGCCGAACTTGAGGAAGGTGCGCTCGAGCAGCGGGAACAGCGACGGCACGCCGTTCTTCACCGCCACGTCGCCGCCGGTGATGGCGCTGAGCGCGAGGAAGGTGGCGATCTCGTGGAAGTCGTCGTCGAAGGTGTAGTCGGTGCCGCCCAGCGCGTCGACGCCGTCGATCACGAGATGCGAGCTGCCGCTGCCGGCGATGCGCGCGCCCATCCGCGAGAGAAAGGTGCAGAACTCCTGGACGTGCGGCTCGCAGGCGGCATTGACGAGGGTCGAGCGGCCGGTCGCGACGACGGCGCAGAGCACGAAATTCTCGGTCGTGGTGACCGATGCGTAGTCGAGCCAGTGGTCGGCGCCGACCAGCCGGCGCGTCGCCCGGATCGAGGTCGCGCCGTGCTGCAGCTCCACTTCCGCGCCGAACGCGAGGAAGGCATGCAGGTGCGGATCGATCTCGCGCGCGCCGAGCGTGCAGCCGGTGACGTCGTCCTCGAGCCGGGCCACGCCGAAGCGCTGCAGCAGCGCCGGCACCAGCATGATCGACGAGCGCATGCCCGATGGCAGGCGCGCCGCAGCAGCGTCGCGCGGGCCGCGATGGCAGAGGCGCAGCGTGCCGCTCTCGACGTCGATGTCGACAGCGGAGCCCAGCGTGCGGAAGAACGCGAGGAGCTTCCTCACGTCGGTGATGTCGGGCACGCGGTGCAGCACGAAGGGCGCGTCGCTCAGGAGCGTCGCGCACAGGATCGGCAGCACGGCGTTCTTGTTCGCCGACGGAGTGACGGTGCCCTGGAGCGGGCGCCCGCCGTGAACGATCAGGTGGCTCATCGCGCAGTCCGGAAGTGGTTCGGTGCACCAGTCTTCCGGGCCGCGGTGAACCCGCGATGAAGGCCGCGTGAAGGCGCGGCGCGGCCGCCGCGCCGGAGCCTGTCCTAGATGCCGGCCTGCGTCACGAACTTCGGGTTGAGGTAGGGCTCGATCGCTTCGCTGCCGCCTTCCGAGCCGTAGCCGGAATCCTTGACGCCGCCGAACGGCACCTCGGGGATGCCGAGCCCGACGTGGTTGATCGAGATCATCCCGGTCTCGACCTGCGAGGCGATCGCGTTGGCCGTCTTCGCCGACTTCGTCCACGCGTAGGCTGCGAGCCCGAACGGCAGGCGGTTGGCTTCCTTGACCGCGTCGTCGAAGGTCTTGAACGGGTTGATGATGGCCATCGGCCCGAACGGCTCCTCGTTCATCGCCCTCGCATCGTTGGACAGCTCGGTGACGACTGTCGGCTCGTAGAAGTTGCCCTTGTCGCCGATCCGGTGACCGCCGGTCTTGACCGTGCCGCCGTGCTTGCCGACGTCTTCCATGTTCATGTCCATCGAGGTCGTGCGGCGCGGATTCGCCAGCGCGCCCATGGTCGTGCCGGCCTCCAGGCCGTCGCCGACCTTGAGCTTCTTCGCGTTGGCGACGAACTGCTCGACGAAGCTCTCGTAGATGCCTTCCTGGACCAGGAAGCGCGTCGGCGAGATGCAGACCTGGCCCGCGTTCCGGAACTTGCTCGCCGCCATCACCTTGGCAGCGACCGCCGCGTCGGCGTCGTCGAAGATGATGACGGGCGCGTGGCCGCCGAGCTCCATCGTCGCCCGCTTCATGTGCAGGCCGGCGAGCGCCGCGAGCTGCTTGCCGACGACGGTCGAGCCGGTGAACGAGATCTTGCGGATCACCGGGTGCGGGATCAGGTAGCCGGAGATCGTCGCCGGGTCGCCGTAGACCAGGCCGATGGTGCCGGGCGGCACGCCGGCATCGGCGAAGGCGCGGATCAGCTCGGCCGGCGAGGCGGGCGTCTCCTCGGGCGCCTTGACGATGATCGAGCAGCCGGCGGCGAGTGCGGCCGAGAGCTTGCGCACGATCTGGTTGATCGGGAAGTTCCACGGCGTGAAGGCTGCGACCGGACCGACCGGCTCCTTGATGACGAGCTGGTAGATGCCTTCGCCGCGCGCCGGGATGACGCGGCCGTAGGTACGGCGCGCTTCCTCGGCGAACCAGTCGATGGTGTCGGCGCCGTTGAGGATCTCGCCCTTCGCCTCGGCCAGCGTCTTGCCCTGCTCCATCGTCATCAGCATGGCGATGTGGTCGATCCGCTCGCGCACGAGGTTGGCGGCCTTGCGCATCATCTTCGAGCGCTCGTAGGCGCTGATCTTCTTCCAGGTCCGGAAGCCCTTGTCGGCGGCGTCGAGCGCGTGGTCGAGATCGGCCTGCTCGGCGAACGCCAGCGTGCCGATGTGGTCGCCGCTCGCCGGATTGACGACCGGGATGGTGCGACCCGAGCGGGCGTTCATCCATTCGCCGTCGATGTAGAGCTGGGTATTTGGGTAGACGCGTGCGTCCATGGCTGTCTCCGATCGTGCGCAACTGGTGCAGGGTGGTGCGGTGATTATCCGCAGCATGGGCCGAGCGCGCGCGCTCAGCCCTTCAAGTCGAACTCGACGTGGATGAAATCGCCGCGGTAGGTCACCTCGGCGAGGTAGATGACGCGGCGCTTCGGGCCGGTGAAGACGCGGCGCACCTCGGCGACCGGCGTGTTCACGGCGACCGCCAGATGGTGCGCGATCTCGAGATCGGCGGTCGAGATGGTGAGCACCTGGTGCGCGGTGACGATGCGCGGCGAGGTCATCGCCATGAGGATCGGGATCACCGTCTCCTTGCGGAAGCGCGCGGGGTGCCTCGCGAAGACCGCGGCGTCGAGCCAGATGCCGATCACGCAGTAGGGCCGGCCCTCGTGCGCATGGACGCGCCGCATGTAGACGTACTTGTCGGCCGCGACGCCGTCGCTCGCGTGCAGCAGCGGCGAGCGGCTCGTCGACTCGTCGATGTTGAGGATCGTCGGGTGGGTGTCGCGGTAGACGTCGGCGAGCTTCTTCAGCGTCGTCTCGACGCGCAGCCAGCGGTCTTCGCGCGGCGTGCCGGTGACGAAGGTGCCGCGGCCGCGCTGCGGCAGGACCAGGCCGTCGCGCGTCAGCCGCTCGATCGCCTGGCGCACCGTGACGCGGGCGACCGCGAATTCGTCGACCAGCCGGTCGAGCGAGGGCAGCTTCTCGCCTTCCTTCCAGACGCCCTTGAGGATGCGCTGGCGGAACAGGTCGGCCAGCTGGACGTAGAGCGGCGAAGTGGCTTTGTCGAGGATCATGCGGCGACGGTCTGCTGCGCGCCGGCAGCGTGAACCGATCCATCGACGTCGTCAAGAACGAGCGCCGCGCCCTTCTCGCCGATCATGATCGCGGCGGCGTTGGTGTTTGTCGAGACCAGCCGCGGCATCACCGAGGCATCGATCACGCGCAAGCCGGCGACGCCGCGCACGCGCAGCCGCTCGTCGACCACCGATCCCGCATCGCCACCCATCCGGCAGGTGCCGGCCGGATGGAACACGGTGCCGCCCTTGGTGCGCGCGAACGCCTCCAGGGCAGCGGCGCTGGAGATGTCGTTGCCCGGCAGGTATTCGTCGCGCGTCACGCGATCCCGGAACGCCGGCTGCGCGAAGATCTCGCGCAGGATGCGCAGGCCCGCGACCAGCGTCTTCGCATCGCGCGGCTCCGTGAGGTAGTTCGAGACGATGCGCGGCGGCGCCGCAGGATCGGCCGAGCGGATCTGAACCGTGCCCTTCGAATCGGGCCGGCACTGCGTCGCCGAGGCCGAGAAGCCGGAGAAGCGGTGCAGCGGATCGCCCGGCTTGTCGACCGACAGCGGCATCACGTTGAAGAGCACATCGGGCCGGCCGGCGTCGGCGTGCTCGGTGGCGACCAGGCCGCCGACCTGGCCGGCACCGACGGTCAGCGGGCCGCGGCCCTGGAACAGCCATTGCGCGCCCATCTGCGCCAGGCGCAACGGGTTGCGCACATCGTCGTTGAGGGAATGCTTCTCGCGCAGCCGGACGATGACGCGTGCCTGGTAATGGTCCTGCAGGTTCGCGCCGACCTCCGGCGCGTCGACGACGACGCCGATGCCGTGGGCGCGCAACAGCGCCGCGGGTCCGATGCCGGAGAGCTGCAGCAACTGCGGCGATTGCAGCGCGCCGGCCGCGACGATCACGTCGCCGTCGGCACGCGCCGTGTGCGCCGCGCCATCCTGCCGCCACTCGACGCCGACCGCGCGGCCGTTCTCGATCAGCAGACGCGACGCCATCGCGCCGGTCGCGACGACCAGGTTGGCACGGCCTCGCGCCGGCGCCAGGAACGCGGTCGCCGCATCGCAGCGCCAGCGTCCGCGCAAGGTCAGCTGGTAGCGGCCGACGCCTGCCGATCGTGCGCCGTTGAAGTCGTCGTTGCGCGCGAAGCCGGCCTGCACGGCCGCGTCGAGCCAGGCCTCGCAGTACGGATGGTCGTTGCGCAGGTCGGAGACGCCGAGCTCGCCGGAGCCGCCGTGGTATTCGCTCTCGCCGCGGTCGTAGCGCTCGGAACGCTTGAAGAACGGCAGCAGCTCGCGATAGCTCCAGCCGGTCGCGCCGCCCTGCGCCGACCAGCCGTCGAAATCTTCGTGCTGGCCGCGGATGTAGAGCAGGCCGTTGATGACGCTCGAGCCGCCGAGCGCCTTGCCGCGTGGCCAGACCAGGGCGCGGTCGCCGGTGGCGGCTTGCGGCTCGACCGCGAACTGCCAGCTGAAGCGCGGGTCGTAGATGGTGCGGAAGTAGCCCACCGGCAGCCGCAGCCAGAAGTTGTCGGCCGCGCCGCCGGCCTCGAGCAGCAGCACGCGCCGGCCACCGGCGCTCAGGCGATTGGCCAGCACGCAGCCGGCCGAGCCGGCGCCGACGACGATGTGGTCGTAGGTCGCGATCCCGGACGGCGTCATGGCCGGCGGGCCTGTCAGGCCTTGACCGTCTGCATGTAGATGCCCGGATCGAAGTACGTGGC
>CAZZVH010000167.1:0-7823 GCA_964657365.1 uncultured Burkholderiaceae bacterium | reverse complement strand
GGTGCTGCACGTCGGCCCGGAACGCGCGTCGCTCTATGTCGACAGCTCCGGCGAGCCGCTCTTCAAGCGCGGCTGGCGCGCCGACACCGGCGATGCGCCGCTCAAGGAGACGCTCGCCGCCGCCATGCTGGCCGCTGCCGGCTGGCACGGCAGCTCCTCCGCCGGCGGCGCCTTGAACGACCCGTGCTGCGGCTCCGGGACCATCGCCATCGAAGCGGCGCAGATCGCCTGCGGCATCGCCGCGGGAGCGCTGCGGCGGTTCGGCTTCGAGAAGCTGCTGCCGTTCGCGGATGCCGCTTCGCGGGCCGAACTGCAGCGGCTGCGCAGCCACGCGCAGGCCCGCGTCCATGCGCCGCAGGTGCCGATCTTCGCCAGCGACATCTCGTTCCGGATGATCGATTTCGCGCGCCGCAATGCCGAGCGCGCCGGCGTCGCCCACGCCATCGTCTTCAACGGCGGCGATGCGCTCGAGCGGCCGCCGCCGCCGTTGCCGGCCGAGCTGCCCGGCACGCTGATCCTGAACCCGCCCTACGGCGAGCGGATCGAGGTGGCCGGCAAGTCGGCCGTCGGCGCCTCGCGCGCATCGGCCGAAGACCGGGACACGCCGAGCGATTTCTTCAGCCGCCTGGCCGCGCACTGGAAGCGCGCCTACACCGCCCATCCCGCCGGCTGGACTGCCTGGATCCTGAGCCCGGATCCCCGCCTGCCCTCGGCGATGCGCCTGAAGGAATCGCGCCGGGTGCCGATGTGGAACGGGCCGATCGAATGCCGCCTGTTCCGCTTCGACCTGATCGCCGGTTCGGCACGGCGCGATCCGGGCGCGAAGGCAGCAGCGACCTAGCCCGGCCGGCCTCCGGGCGTCTCGCCGACACCGGCCAGACCGAGCCAGGCCAGCACGGCGAGCGGCGCCGTGTCGGCGCGCAGCACCCGCGGCCCGAGCGAGAGTCGCTCGAAGCCGGCAGCCACCGCGAGCTCTTCTTCGTGCGGCGCGAGACCGCCTTCCGGCCCGCTCAGGAACAGGCACCGGGTCTCGGCCGCCTCACGCAGCGATGCAGCGAGCGCGCTGGCCGGCAATGCCGATGGATCGAAGCTGAGAACGATGCGACGGCCCGCGGCCGCATCGGGTTCTCGCAGCCAGGCGTCGAGCTTCATCGGCAGGCCGACATGCGGCACGCGGATCCGTCCCGATTGCTCGCTGGCCGAGGCCGCGACCGCGCTCCAGTGCAGCCGACGCGCCTCGGCACGATCGCCGGCGAGGCGCACCACCGATCGTTCGCAGACGAGCGGGTGGATCGCGGCGACGCCGAGCTCGGTGGCCTTCTCCACCAGCGCATCCATGCGCTCGTTGGCCGGCACGCCGAACGCCAGCGTCACGGCCAGCCGCATCTCCTGCGCACCTGCCGTCGAGCCGGTCACCCGGACCTGCACGAGCTGTCGCTCGATGCGCAGGATCTCCGCCAGCCACTCGACGTCGTCGACACCGTTGAAGAGCGCGATCGTGTCGCCCGGCTGAAGGCGCAGCACCTGCAGGTGGCGCGACTGGCCCTTGGGCAGATCGACGGTGGCGCCTGCAACCATTGGCTGCGGCAGGTGGATGCGCACGCCCATCAGGCGCTGCGGCGATCGAACGAGCTCGGCGGCGTGGCGCGGTGGCCGCGCTCAGCTGCCGTAGAGCGTCCGGCGCGCGTCGGCGGCGACAGCGTCGCCCTTGCGCTCGCGGATGTTGTCGATCGCGCGGTTGGCGACATCGCGCAGCTCCTCGATCGTCCCCGCCTTCTCGACCGCCAGTGTCAGCGTGAAGCCGCGCAGGCCGAGGTTCGCGGAGATGAGCTTGGTCAAGGCGGCGGTGAACTGACCGTAGTCGAGATGCGCCTCCGCAAGCGGCAGGGGGATCGTCGGGCTGCCCGTCTCCGGGCCCGGCGCTCGCATCTGGTTGCCGACCGTCACGCCGCCGGAGGCCGGGACGATCAGGTTGAGCTTGCGCAGCTCCTGGATGTCGAGGGCGCTGATGCCGGCGAGGTTGCCGAGCAGCATCTCCTCGGTCTTGGTGCCGTCGATGAGCAACAGCAGGTTGCGACGCGCGCGATCCTTGACCAGCGCACGTGTCTGCATTTCGGCGCGTCCCGCATCGGTCTTGACCCAGATCACCGTGATGGCCTCGTTCCTGTCATGCTGACGCCCTTGGACGCCGCTTCGGCAGGGCGAAATGTATCAGCACCGGCAAGGCGGCCCCAAGCCGAATGCCGCCCCAATCTCACGCTTTGTCGCGCAATTCCCGACGGAGGATCTTGCCGACGGGCGACTTCGGCAGGTCGTTGCGGAATTCGATGACCTTCGGCCGCTTGTAGCCCGTGAGGTTGGCCTGGCAGTACTCGCGGACCATCGCTTCCGTCACCGACGGATCCTTCCTGACGATGACCAGCTTGACCGCCTCGCCCGACTTCTCGTCCGGCATGCCGACGGCCGCGCATTCGAGGATGCCCGGCATCTGCGTGACGATGTCTTCGACCTCGTTCGGATAGACGTTGAAGCCGCTCACCAGGATCATGTCCTTCTTGCGGTCGACGATCCGGAAGTAGCCGCGCTCATCGACCACGCCGATGTCGCCGCTGCGGAAGAAGCCGTCGGCCGTCATCACCTTGGCGGTCTCGTCGGGGCGTTGCCAGTAGCCGGCCATGACCTGCGGGCCGCGGATCGCGATCTCGCCGGGCGTGCCCATCGGCACCTCGTTGCCGGCATCGTCGATCAGCTCGAGCTCGGTGTTGGGCATCGGCAGGCCGATGTTGCCGCTGAAGGCGGTGCTGTCGACGGGATTGCACGTGGCCGAGGGCGATGTCTCCGAGAGGCCGTAGCCCTCGACGATCGGGCAGCCCGTCTTCTCGAGCCAGAGCTTCGCGGTGGCGCTCTGCACCGCCATCCCGCCGCCCACCGAGATGACGAGCGAGCTCCAGTCGACGGTGGAGAAGTCGGCGTGGTGGGCCATCGCGTTGAAGAGCGTGTTGACCGCGGGGAAGCTGTGGAACTTCTCGCCGCGCAGCTCCTTGAACGTCGCCTTCAGGTCGCGCGGATTGACGATCAGGATGTTGGCGCCGCCCATGCGCATCGCCAGCATCATGTTCGTGTTGAAGCCGAAGATGTGATAGATCGGCAAGGCGCAGATCGTCACCATCTGCTCGCCCGCCGGGATCTTCTTCAGGGCCGGCTGATACCAGGCCTCCGACTGCAGGATGTTGGCGACCAGGTGCCGGTGCATCAGCACCGCGCCCTTGCTCACGCCGGTGGTGCCGCCGGTGTACTGAAGCACCGCGATGTCGTCGGGGCCGACCGGCACCGCCTTGAATGTCTTGCCGCGGCCCTCGGCCAGCGCGTCGTTGTAGCGGACAGCGCCGGCGATGGCGAAGGCCGGCACCAGCTTTTTCACCTTGCGCACGACATAGTTGACGAGCAGCGACTTCGGGAAGCCGAGCATGTCGCCCATCGACGCGACCACGACCTTCTTGCTCGGCACCGCCGCCATCACCTGCGCCAGGACGTGGGCGAAGTTCTCGAGGACGATGATCGCCTTGGCGCCGGAGTCCTTCAGCTGGTACTCGAGCTCGCGCGGCGTGTAGAGCGGATTGACGTTGACGACCACCAGCCCGGCCCGCAGGATCGCCGCGACCACGACCGGATACTGCGGCACGTTGGGCATCATCACCGCGACGCGCTCGCCCTTCACGAGGCCTTGCGCCTGCAGCCAGGCGGCGAACGCGATCGAGGCCTGGTCGACCTGCCGGAAGGTGATCGACTTGCCGATGAACTTGTAGGCCAGGCGGTCGGCGTAGCGGCGGAAGCTGTCGTCGAGCAGGGCGACCAGCGACGGGTACTGGCCGACATCGATCTCCGCCGGCACACCGGCGGGGTACTGCTTGAGCCAGATCTTTTCCATGGCAGGGACGCTCGTTCTTCTTCTTGGGAGAGCGATCATTTTGGGGGAACACCCCCCGGCCAACCCTAAGGTGTTTCGATACAAGCCGCCCGCGGCGGCCGGCGTTCAGCGGCCGTTGTCGCCGGCGACCGAGCTGCTCGTCTCAACCAGGGCCGACGTGGTCCAGCCGCCGCCGAGCGCCTGGATCAGGGCGATCGCGGCCGTCTGCCGGCTCACGGCCACCTGCACCAGGGCGCGCCGCGCCGCCAGGGCCGACGCCTGCGCGGTGACGACGTCGGTGTAGCCGAGCTGCCCGGCGCGGTAGCGGTTGAGGATCTGCTGCTCGGTCTGGTCGGCCGCGTCGGAGGCCTGCTTCTGCAGCGCCGCCTGCTCCTCGTCGGCACGCGCATTGGTGAGCTGGTCCTCGACGCCCTGGAAGGCGGCGAGCACGGTCTGCCGGTAGCGCGCGACGGCGGCGTCGCGCGAGGCTTCCGCCGCACTGACCCGCGCGCTGATGAGGCCTCCGTCGAACACGGTCTGCGCCACCGAGGCGCCGACCGACCAGAGCAGGTTCGACGCCTTGAAGAGGTCGCCGACACGAGAGCTGTTGTTGCCGAGCGTCGCGCTCAGGGTCAGGCTCGGGAAGTACGCCGACTGCTCGACGCCGATCTGCGCATTGGCCGATGCGACCAGCCGCTCCGCCGAGGCGATGTCAGGCCGGCGTTGCAGCAATTCCGACGGAACGCCCAGCGGCACCGCCGGCACGACGTCGTTCCAGGTCGCCACGGCGATCGAGAAGTCACCCGGCGGCTTGCCCGTGAGGACGGCGATCGCGTGCTCGTACCTGGCCCGATTGGCGCGCACCGCCGACAGCGACGAGCGCGTGCTCGCGAGCTGCGTCTGCGCCTGCAGCACGTCGGTCTTGGGAGCGATGCCGGCGTCGTAGCGGTTCTGCGTGATCTGCAGCGCGCGCTCGTAGCCTTCGATGCTCTTGCCGAGCAGATCGGCTTCGAAATCGGCTTCGCGCAGCGAGAAGTAGTCGGTCGCCATCTCGCCCTGCGCCGAGAGGCGGGCCGCGGCGAGATCGGCCGCGCTCGACTGGGCGCTGGCCCGCGCGCTCTCGACGCTCCGGCCGACGCGGCCCCAGAAGTCGGGTGCCCAGTCGCCCTCCAGCGACGCCGCGAAGGCGTTGCCGACGGACGAGACCGCAGCGCCACCGCCCTGGGCCGTGCCGTTGCTCGGGCCGCCCCCGCTGCGGCGCCCGCTCGCGCTCAAGCCGACGCTCGGAAAATACGATGCGCGGGCCTCGCGCACCAACGCCTGGGCCTGGCGGTACGACGCCACCGCGGCCGCCACGGTCTGGTTCGCGGCATCGACATCCCTGGCGAGCCCGTCGAGCGTCGGGTCGTCGAACAGCGTCCACCACGCGCCGCGATCGAAGGCGTCGGCGGGCGAGGCGCGCAGCCACGTCGCACCACCGGTCGGCACTTCCTTGTAGACGGTCGAGACCGGCGCTGTCGGCCGCGTGTAGTCGGGACCGACGGCACATCCCGTCAGCGACGCGGCGAGCATCGCCGCGATGAGCGGCCGGAATTGCCCGGACCTGCGGACGAAGCGTGACGAAGCGTTCATGGCGTCGCTTCCGCTGCCAGTCGCGCGCCGGGCCCGGCCGGTCGCGCCCGGGGCTTCCGCTTGCGGCGCATGCGGTCGAGGACGACGTAGACGACCGGCGTCGTCAGCAGCGTGAGCACCTGGCTGGCGAGCAGGCCGCCGATGATGGCGACGCCGAGCGGCTGGCGCAGCTCGGCGCCTTCGCCGAAGCCGATCGCCAGCGGCAGCGCGCCGAGGGCCGCCGCCAGCGTCGTCATCAGGATCGGCCGGAAGCGCAGCAGGCAGGCCTCGCGCACGGCCTCGACCGCGTCGAGCCCGCGCGTCCGCTCGGCCTCCAGGGCGAAATCGATGATCAGGATGGCGTTCTTCTTGACGATGCCGATCAGCAGGAACACGCCGATCAGGGCGATGATGGAGAAGTCCATGCGGAACATCAGCAAGGCGAGCACCGCGCCGATGCCGGCCGACGGCAGCGTCGACAGGACCGTGATGGGGTGGACGAGGCTTTCGTACAGGATGCCCAGCACGATGTAGATGACGACGATGGCGGCGAGGATGAGCAGGCCCTGCTGACCCTGCGATTGCTGCGCGGCAAGCGCCGTGCCCTGGAACGAGCCGCGCACGTTGGTCGGCATGCCGATGTCGGCCTCGGACTGCACGATCGCCTTGGTCGCGTCGCCGAGATTCTTGCCGTCGGCGAGGTTGAACGAGACCGTCGTCGCCAGCTCGGTGTCCTGGTGGTTGATGGAGGTCGGCGTCGAGCCCTCGACGATGCGGGCGATGGCGCTGAGCGGCGCCATCGGCGTGGCCGTGTTGGCGAGCGCGTTGCCGGTCGAGGAATCGCGCGCACCTGGATTGGCGGCCACCGTCTGCACCGTCGCGGTGGTCGCGGCGGCCGCGTTGCCGCTGCCGGCGGTGGCGTTGGCGGTGCCGGCCGCGTTCGCGGTTCCGGTCGATGCCGACAGCGAGCCCGCCGTCGCCGATGTCGCCGTGGCCGTGGTGGCCGTGGTGGTGGTCGTCGTCGCGAGCGCCGCCAAGGCCGTCACCGCAGTGCCGGAAGTGGGTGCGCCGCTCGCCACGCCCTTGGCCGGCACGTAGACGTCGGCCAGCGCGTTCGGCCCCTGCGCGTAGCCAGGCGCCCATTCCATGATGACGTGGTACTGGTTCAGCTCGTCGTAGATGGTCGCGACCTGGCGCTGGCCGAAGGCGTCGTAGAGGGCTGCGTCGACGGCCGCCGACGAGATGCCGAGCCGCGCCGCGCTGTCGCGATCGACCTCCACCCGCGTCTCCACGCCGTTGTCCTGCTGGTCGGTGTCGACGTCGGTCATCTCGGGGTGCAGCTTCATCTCGTCCGACAGCTTGGTCGCCCATTTGCGCAGATCGGCCAGGTTGTCGCTCTTGAGCGTGTACTGGTAGGTCGAGTTGCTCTGGCGGCCACCGGCGCGGACGTCCTGCACGGTGTTGAGGAAAACCTGCAGGCCGGTCACCTGCGCGAGTTGCGGCCGCAGGCGCGCGATCACCGCCTGGCCGCTCTCGCTGCGCTGCGAGACCGGCTTCAGGTTGACGAACATGAAGCCGCCCCCGGCCCGGCCGCCGCCCGTGAAGCCGACCACGGTGGCGACCGCCGGGTCGCGGTGGACGATGCCGACCACCTGGCGCAGCTTGTTCGACATCTCCTGCGAAGAGATGCTCTGGTCGGCGCGCATGCCGCCGTTGAGCTGGCCGCTGTCCTGCTGCGGGAAGAAGCCCTTGGGCGCTTCGGCGTAGAGATAGACGTTGAGGCCGATCACCGCGACCAGGATGAAGAGCACCAGCCAGACGCTGGCGAGCGCCCAGTCGAGGCTGGCCTCGTACCAGGAGAGCACGCGCGTGTAGCCGGCTTCGGCCCAGCGGGCGAGCCGGCCCGGCCTCTTGCGCTTCTCGGCATCACCGCCGGGATCGAGCAGCCAGGCGCACATCATCGGCGTCGTGGTGAGCGAGATGACGAGCGAGATCAGCACCGCGGCCGAGAGCGTCACGGCGAACTCCCGGAACAGCCGCCCGACCTGGCCCTGCATGAAGAGGAGCGGGATGAACACCGCCACCAGCGACAGGCTGATCGAGAGCACCGTGAAGCCGACCTCCTTGGCGCCGAGGAGGGCCGCCTTCATCCGGTCCATGCCGTCCTCGATGTGGCGGCTGGTGTTCTCGAGCACGACGATGGCGTCGTCGACGACGAAGCCGGTCGCCACCGTCAGCGCCATCAGGCTCAGGTTGTTGAGCGAGAAGCCGAGCAGGTACATGACGCCGAAGGTGCCGAGCAGCG
>CAZZVH010000166.1:3281-7843 GCA_964657365.1 uncultured Burkholderiaceae bacterium | reverse complement strand
TCGACCGGCAGCAACTGCGCTCCGAGCAGCGCGGCCAGCTCGCCGCTGCCGGCGCGGCGCAGCAGGTCCATCTGGAAGAAGCGCTCCTGCGCATGGACGAAGCCCAGGGCGAAGGCGATGTCGCTGCGGTCGCTGCCGTGCACGGTGGCGACGCCCCGCGCATCGCGCGTGACGGTCACCGGTGCGCGCAGGGCGGCATCGGCCACATCGCCGTCGAGCGCCGGCAGGCTGCCGCGGAGAAACGCCCAGGCGCCGACGATGGCCGCGACCAGCAATGCCAGCAGCAACCACAGCAAGGCGCCGAGCCAGCGGCGCGCGCGACCGCGTCTTCCGGGCATCTTCATCCGTGTCCTCCTCCGACCGCGCGAGAGTCTAGCGACGCGGGCGGCGCGACCCTCGGGAATTCGCCGAAGGTCGGCGCGCGGTTCGACTCGGTGCATCGCATCCGCGACAGTGCGGTCGGCCTGCCGAGCGGTCGCTTGTTGCACCGCAGCAGGGCGGGAAAGTCGGCCGATCGGCTGGCACGTCGCTTGCGTTAGCCGATCCGCAGAAGGTCATGACGGCCTTCGTCCAGATCGTGACCCGCCAGCGTCGGCGGCATCCCGATCGACCCCGGCAGCCCGCGCGAAGACTCGACGAGTCGTTCGCGGTTTTGGGCCGCAACTGCCGAGGTCAACCACCCGACACCGCTTTCCGTGCCGCCAGCGCACGCCACGAGGCTCGACCGCCTCGGCGCGCCGCGTTCGCTGCATCGCCCACATCGACGTCACCCGAGGTTCGTCCCATGAGCACCGATACCACCCCGAAGATCGACACGACCCGCCGGAGCCTGATCCAGGGCGCCGCCGCCGTCGCCGGCTCCGGCATGCTGCCCGGCCTGCGCACGGCCGTCTGGGCCGCCGGCTCCGACAAGCCGGAGAAGGAGGAGGTCAGGATCGGCTTCATCCCGCTGACCGACTGCGCCTCGGTGGTCATGGCCTCGGTGCTCGGCTTCGACAAGAAGTACGGCGTCAAGATCGTGCCGAGCAAGGAAGCCTCGTGGCCCGGCGTGCGCGACAAGCTCGTCAACGGCGAGCTCGACATGGCGCACGTGCTGTACGGCCTCATCTACGCGGTGCAGCTCGGCACCGCCGGCCCGAAGAAGGACATGGCCGTGCTGATGACCATCAACAACAACGGCCAGGCGATCACGCTCTCGAAGCAGCTGGCCGACAAGGGCGCGGTCGACGGTCCGAGCCTGGCCAAGGTGATGGCGAAGGAGAAGCGCGAGTACACCTTCGCCGGCACCTTCCCGACCGGCACCCACGCGATGTGGATCAACTACTGGCTGGCCGCGTCGGGCATCAGCCCGATCACCGGCGCCAAGCTCATCAGCGTGCCGCCGCCGCAGATGGTGGCCAACATGCGGGTCGGCTCGATGGACGGCTTCTGCGTCGGCGAGCCCTGGAACGCACGCGCCATCCTCGACGGCGTCGGCGTCACCGCGATCACCACGCAGGACATCTGGAAAGACCACCCGGAGAAGGTGCTCGGCACCCAGCTCGACTTCGTCAAGAAGAACCCGAACACCTGCCGCGCCGTGATGATGGCCGTGCTCGAAGCCAGCAAGTGGATCGACGCCAGCCTCGCCAACAAGCTGCAGATGGCCAACACCATCGCCGAGAAGAGCTACGTCAACACCAGCGCCGACGCCATCAACCAGCGCATCCTGGGCCGCTACACCAACGGCATGGGCAAGACCTGGGACGACCCGAAGTACATGAAGTTCTACAACGACGGCGCGGTGAGTTTCCCGTACCTCTCGGACGGCATGTGGTTCCTGACGCAGCACAAGCGCTGGGGCTTCCTGAAGGAGCACCCCGACTATCTCGCGGTCGCCAAGCAGGTGAACCAGATCGATCTCTACAAGGAAGCGGCGAGCGCCATGAAGGTGCCGCTGCCCGCCAGCCCGATGCGCACCAGCAAGCTGATGGACGGCATCGTCTGGGACGGCAAGGACCCGAAGAAATACGCCGATGGGTTCGCCATCAAGGCGTCGGCAGCCTGACATGGTGGCCGCCGTCTTTCATTCGAAGGTGGACAAGGGCAGCGATGCCAGGACCACCAAGGCAGCGCTCGCGCTCGTCTCGCCGGTGCCGCTCGAGCCGGCCGCGCCGGTGCTCGCCAAGGCGGGCTACGACTGGCGAGGGCTGGTGCTCAAGATCGTTCCGCCCGTCATCGGCATCGCCGTGCTGATCCTCGTCTGGGCGGGATTCACGCGCAACAGCAGCACCTTTCCGACGCCGGGCGCGACCTTCGTCGAGGCGATCAAGGTCTTCTCCGATCCGTTCTACCGCAACGGCCCGAACGACCAGGGCATCGGCTGGAACATCCTCTATTCGCTGTATCGCGTGGCGATCGGCTTCGGCCTGGCGGCGGCGGTCGGCATCCCGCTCGGCTTCGTGATCGGCCGCTTCGAGTTCGCCAACAACATGGCGTCGCCGCTCATCAGCCTGCTCAAGCCGGTCTCGCCGCTGGCCTGGCTGCCGATCGGCCTGCTGGTCTTCAAGGCAGCCAACCCGGCGGCGATCTGGACGATCTTCATCTGCTCGATCTGGCCGATGATCATCAACACCGCCGTCGGCGTGCAGCGCGTGCCGGTCGACTACCTCAACGTCGCGCGGGTGCTGAACCTCTCCGAGTGGAAGGTGATCACGAAGATCCTGCTGCCCGCGGTGCTGCCCTACATGCTGACCGGCGTGCGTCTCTCGATCGGCACGGCCTGGCTGGTGATCGTCGCCGCCGAGATGCTGACCGGCGGCGTCGGCATCGGCTTCTGGGTCTGGGACGAGTGGAACAACCTCAACGTCAAGCACATCCTGATCGCGATCCTGGTGATCGGCGTGGTCGGCCTGGCCCTCGAGTGGGCGCTGATCTCGATCGCCAAGCGCTTCAGCTACGACGACGTCTGAACGGAGCACGCCACCATGACCAGCTTCATCGAAGTCCAGAACGCCGAGATGGTGTTCACGACCAGGAAGGGGCGCTTCCACGCCCTGCGCGAGATCGATCTCAAGGTCGAGAAGGGCGAGTTCGTGACGCTGATCGGCCACTCCGGCTGCGGCAAGTCGACGCTGCTCAACCTCATCGCCGGCCTGACCCGGCCGAGCAGCGGCGTGCTGATCTGCGACAACCGCGAGATCGCGGCGCCCGGGCCCGAGCGCGCCGTGGTGTTCCAGAACCACTCGCTGCTGCCCTGGCTCACCTGCTTCGAGAACGTGTACCTGGCGGTCGAGCGGGTGTTCGCGGCGACCGAGAAGGCCGAGCAGCTGAAGGTCCGCACGCACGCGGCGCTCGAGCTCGTCAACATGGACCACGCCGCCACCAAGCGGCCGCACGAGATCTCCGGCGGCATGAAGCAGCGCGTCGGCATCGCCCGGGCGCTGGCGATGGAGCCGAAGGTGCTGCTGCTCGACGAGCCGTTCGGCGCGCTCGACGCGCTGACCCGCGCGCACCTGCAGGACGAGCTGCTGAAGATCGTCGCCCGCGCCGGCAGCACCGCGATCATGGTCACGCACGACGTCGACGAGGCCGTGCTGCTCTCCGACCGCATCGTCATGATGACCAACGGGCCGGCAGCGACGATCGGCGAGATCCTGCGCGTCGACCTGGAGCGGCCGCGCAACCGCGTCGAGCTGGTCGAGGACCCGCACTACACGCACTACCGGAAGGCCGTGCTCGACTTCCTCTACACGCGCCACGGCCACGTCGAGAAAGCGGCGGCATGAAGACCTTCATCCGCGCCGCCGAGGTCTGGGTGCCGAGCGCCGACCGCACGATGCTCGAGTTCGGCGGCGGCCTCTACGGCAAGGCGGCGCGCTTCGCGGCGATCAGCAGGTCGCTCTGCTTCGGCCGCGGCGAGGGCCTGCCCGGCCAGGCCTGGGAGCAGGGCCGGCCGATCATCCTGAAGCAGTTCGACGGCTCCTATTTCCGGCGCACGGCCGCTGCCCACGCCGAGGGCATCACCTGCGGCATCGCCGTGCCGATCTTCGCCGGCGACTTCCTCACCTCGGTGCTGGTGGTCTTCTGCGGCGACGACGAGGCGCATGCCGGCGCGATCGAGCTGTGGGGCAACGACCCGTCGACGTCGGCCGACATGACGCTGGTCGACGGCTACTACGGCACCACCGCCGACACCTTCGAGTACATGTCGCGGCGCACGACGATCAGGAAGGGCAACGGCCTGCCCGGCATGGCCTGGGAGTCGGGCCTGCCGGTGTTCATGGAAGACCTCGGCAAGTCGGCGCGCTTCCTCCGTGCCGACACCGCGCAGAAGGTCGGCATCAACCGCGGCTTCGCGCTGCCGTGCCCGGTGCGTGGCGACGAGACCTTCGTGCTCGCCTTCCTGTCCGCGCTCGGCACGCCGATCGCCCGCCGCTTCGAGATCTGGAAGCCCGACGCGGCGCGCGAGCACCTCCGTCTCGAAGGCGGCTTCTGCGAGCAGGGCGGGCGGATCGCGCCGTCGCCGGCGCACATCGCGCTCGAGCGCGGCCAGGGCACGGTCGGCAAGGTGCTGCTGACGG
>CAZZVH010000166.1:0-3271 GCA_964657365.1 uncultured Burkholderiaceae bacterium | reverse complement strand
GTCAGCGACAACGCCGCGTCGGAGCCGGCCGGCTACGGCGCCGCCGCGGCGGAGATGGGGCTGGAATCGCTGCTCGCGGTGCCGGTCATCGAGCACGGCCGGCTGGTCGCCGCGGCCGTCTGGTATTTCTGAGACGGCCGATGCGAGACGACGGGATGCGATCGATGACTTCGCCGCCAGGCCATTCAGCCCATCAGTACCTGGACGCTGCGCTCGTAGTCGTCGGTGAGCTGCTCGAAGCGTTCGAGCAGCGTTTCGCTGGCCGCGTCGAGCGGCCGGGCGCCGCTGGCGTGGTGCAGGTGCCGGGCCGACTGCGCGACGTGCGACCAGATCCGCTCGGCGTCGGCCAGCAGGGCGCGGATCTCGCGCGTGCTGAGCGGCGCGGCCTGCAGGTGCGCCATCGCCTTCTCGAAGGTGGTGGCCGTCTCGGCCAGCGCGTCGCGGGCGTGTCGCGCCGCCTCGCCGTCGAGCAGCAGGCCGAGCAGCGCCTGCTTGGCGTGGCGCTGGGAAAGCATGCGCTGCCGGCCCGAGACGTTGATGATGTTGAGCGTGTTGACGAGGCCGGCCGTCTCGAGCTGGCGGGTCAGCTGTTCGGCCGCGGCCAGCAGCCGCTCGGCGCCGGCGTCGAGCGCGACCAGGCCCGCGAGGCCGCGCACATCGCGCGTGGCGCCGGCGATCGGCAGCATGTCGGCCCAGGCCGCGGCGACGGCGCCGTGCAGGTCGCCGAAGGTCGGCATCGAGAGGCTCTTCGCCAGCGCGGCGATATGCGCCTCGATCTGGACGCAGGCGTCTGCCCGTTGCGCGTCGTGGCCGGCATGGCCCGGCTCGACGACGCAGAGCGCGCAGGCCTTGACCAGCCGCTGCGACAGCATGCGCAGCTTGCCGGCGCGGTTCACGGCGTCGGCGTAGTGGGCGGCGGCGATCACCTGCTGCGAAACCTGGCCGACGCGCCGGTTGCTGTGCATGGAAGCGGCGCGCAGCACGGCGAAGGCTTCTTCCTCCGAGACCTGCCGGGCGCGCATCAGGATGCCCTTGGCGCGGTCGACCAGCTTGCGCTCGTCGAAGCGGCGGGTGATCTCGGCGAGCTCGGTGCGCAGCGTCGCGTCGTGACGAAAACGCGCCTCGGCGACGTGGATCACCTGGCGCAGCCGATTGGGGGCATAGCCGTTGACCACGTAGGCGTGGATGCCGGAGCGCATCGCCCGCTCGATCTTCGCCGCCTCCGGGTCCTGCGTGAAGACGACGACCGGGCGCGCCGCGGTGCCGGCCAGCAAGGCGCAGGCGGCGAACAGCGCGTCGTCCGGCGAGGTGTCGTGGCAGACGACCACGTCGGGCGCCAGCCGGGCGGCCTCGCGCACCAGGTTGCCGCGGGCGGTCGCACCAAGCACGGGAATGCCGGCGGCGACGAGATCGGCGGCCAGGCCTGCGCCGGCCGAGGCCGAGCCCTCGATCACGAGCGCGGTCGTCACGCGGGATCTCGCGACGGCGCGCGGGCGAAGGAAGTCATGTCCACCGCGTTGCAAGGAGCGAACCACGCTCCGCCGCACGCCGACGCGGTCCGGTTGGTCGAGGTGCGCCGCCGGAGCGGCGCCCGCTGGAGTCCGCAGAAATGAAGAAGACGAAGCTCGTGATGGTCGGCAACGGCATGGCCGGCGTGCGCACGCTCGAGGAGCTGCTGAAGATCGCGCCCGACCTGTACGACATCACCGTGTTCGGGGCCGAGCCGCACCCGAACTACAACCGGATCCTGCTCAGCCCGGTGCTGGCCGGCGAGCAGACGCTGGACGAGATCGTCCTCAATCCGCTGGCCTGGTACGCGGAGCACGGCATCACGCTGCACCTGGGCAGGAAAGTCGTCGATGTCAGCCGCAGCCGCCGCGTCGTCGTCGCCGACGACGGCACCGAGGCGCCCTACGACCGGCTGCTGATCGCCACCGGCTCGAATCCGTTCATCCCGCCGCTGCCGGGCAAGGACCTGGCGGGCGTGATCGCCTACCGCGACATCGCCGACACCAACACGATGATCGAGACGGCGAAGACGCACAAGCACGCGGTCGTGATCGGCGGCGGCCTGCTCGGCCTGGAGGCCGCCAACGGCCTGATGCTGCGCGGCATGTCCGTCACGGTCGTGCACATCGCGCCCTGGCTGATGGACCGGCAGCTCGACGAGACCGCCGGCAAGATGCTGCAGAAGTCGCTGGAGGCGCGCGGCCTGCGTTTTCGCATCGGGGCGCACACCGCGTCGCTGGTCGGCGAGGAGAGCGGCGCCGAAGGCGACACCGCGCCGCGCGGCCGCGTTTCCAAGGTCCTCTTCAAGGACGGCACCGAGGAAGCCGCCGATCTCGTCGTGATGGCGGCCGGCATCCGCCCGAACACCCAGCTCGCCGAGAAGATCGGCCTGCACTGCAACCGCGGCATCGTCGTCAACGACACGATGCAGACGATCACCGACGGCCGCATCTACGCCGTCGGCGAATGCGCGGCGCACCGCGGCATCGCCTACGGGCTGGTGGCGCCGCTCTTCGAGCAGGCGAAGGTCTGCGCCACCCACCTGGGCGAGTTCGGCATCGGCCGCTACCTCGGCTCGCAGACCTCGACCAAGCTCAAGGTCACCGGCATCGACCTGTTCTCGGCCGGCGATTTCACGGGCGGGGGCGACACCGAGGAGATCGTCCTCAGCGACCCGTTCAACAGCGTCTACAAGAAGCTGGTGGTGCAGGGCGACAAGCTGATCGGCGCCTGCCTCTACGGCGACACGGCAGACGGCTCCTGGTATTTCGACCTGCTGCGCGAAGGCAAGAACATCGCCGGGATCCGCGACCATCTCATGTTCGGCGAGCAACACCTCGGCGACACCGGCCACGCCGGCAACAGCCGCGCCGCGACCATGGCCGACACCGCCGAGGTCTGCGGCTGCAACGGCGTCAGCAAGGGCACGATCGTCAAGGCGATCCGCGAGCAGGGCCTGTTCACGCTCGACGAGGTGCGCAAGTGCACGAAGGCGAGCGGCTCGTGCGGCTCCTGCACCGGCCTGGTGGAGCAGATCCTGATGGCCACGGCCGGCGCCGGCTACACCGCGGCGCCGAAGATGAAGGCGGTCTGCGGCTGCACCGACGCCAACCACCAGCAGGTGCGCGATGCGATCAGGGAGCGCCACCTGCTGACCATCGCCAGCGTCTACGAGCACATGAACTGGCGCACGCCGAACGGCTGCGCCAGCTGCCGCCCGGCGATCAACTACTACCTCATCAGCACCTGGCCGCACGAGGCG
>CAZZVH010000165.1:0-7852 GCA_964657365.1 uncultured Burkholderiaceae bacterium | reverse complement strand
CCTTCGGACCTCGTGTCCTGATTCGGTCCATGAACGCAAAGGGGACCTGAGTGAACATGCGTCTTCGAGCGTTCGTTTCGGCGTTCGCGGTGCTGGCGTCCCAGGCGTGCCATGCCGAAGAGAACGGCGTCGTGCTTCTACAGGTCGTCCTTCAGTTCGTCGACGACGTCGCCAAAGGGGCACGATCGACCGGAGGCAACGATGTCGACGCGTTCTGGATCAAGAATCTCGAGACGGGCAGGCGCTACGGCGGGCGAGATCTCTATTCGGAGCAGCCGAAGCTCATCGACGTTCCTGCAGGTGTCTACTGCGTCGACTCCATGACAGGGTGGAGCACGCACATCGACTATTGCGGTGAGCCGTTCTTTCGCGTCGAGAGCGGCCAGCTCAGCAACGCCGGGAGATGGTGGTTTCTCTTCGGCGGCAAGAACAGACAGGAGCTGCGTCTGTTCGCCAGCGTCGAGAAGCCAGACAGGGTGCTGAAACGGGCAAAGGATCTGTTCCCTGAAAGATTCCTGCCCACCACGAAGTAGGTGACCGCGATCGACGACCCCGTCCTTACGGGTTCCCCGGCGTCTGCGGCGTGCCTGCCGCCGGGTGTGACGTCAGATCGAAGAGCTTGCGCACGTCGGGGCTGCCGTTGCCGTAGATGTAGTCGTAGTTCTGGCTCGGCGAAGCGCCCTTCCAGGAGCCGTCGTTCCCCGGGATGTTGCGGTGGTAGTACTGCAGGAAGGCCGGAGCCCTGGAGCCGCCGGCGAAGGCCTGGATGGCCCCCTTGAGATAGAGGTAGTAGTTGACGTTGCCGACGCGGTGGTTCCTTCCCTGCTTCTGTTCGAACAGCGCGAGCGCGCCGACGAACTCCGGCGATGCCACCGATGTGCCGATCGTCAGGAAGAAGCCGCCGTCCGGCGTGCCGGCGGCGAAGGCGGTCAACACGGAACTGTCGTCCGCGCTGCAGGTGACGCCGCTGCAGCCATTGTTGCTGTAGCCCAGACCCCCGACCTGCATGCCGACGTCCGGCACCGTGCGCCAGAGCCGTGATCCGGTCTCCGCGAGCACCTGGTAGGCCGGCTTCCGGAAGACCGAACTCTGGCCGCCACCGGCGCCCCAGTACGCGCCGGAGACGAGCTGGCCGATGCCGTAGATGTCGTAGGGCGCTTCCGGGTCGCCGAAAGCGCTTTCGCGGACATAGAAGGAGTCGAGCGTCGACGACGACACGGTGGTGACCAGGTTGCCGCCGCCGACCGCCGTCACGTTCGGGTCGTCTGCCGGCGAACTGACCCCCGGGACGAACACCGGAGATGCTCCGGGCGTGCCGTAGTCCGGCGATGGGCATGCGGGGCCGCCTTCATCGCCCGAGCTCGCGACGAACGTGATGCCTTGCGCGTTGCCCTGCAGGAAGAGCTCATGCAGCGTCTTCAGGATGTAGGTGAAGTCCTGACCGTCGTTGTAGGCGGCGGTGTACTCCAGCTCGCAGCCGCCGAACGACGAGTTCACGATGTCGTACGCGTTCGAATCGACGATGTATCGGTAGCCGTCGGCGATGTGCGCATCGGAGAGATCGGGAATGCTCACGAGCGTGACGTTCGCGCCGGGCGCGCCACCGAGCACCTGCTGCACGTCCAGGCTGGCCTCGAAGGAGCCGCCGCCGTTGACGCCGCCGCCGCCGTCGACGAGCTGCGTCGTCACGGTCGGTGCCGGCTGGCCGGTGATGGCGGTGAACCTCTCGTGGTTGAAGGCGGCGGCGACGTCGTTCGGAAAGATCAGGTCGGCCATCAGCACGGCGACGCTGACGCCCGAGCCGTCGGTGTATTTGCTGTACGCGGGGTAGTCGTAGGCCTGCTTCAGGTCGTCGAACCAGTACGGCCCCACCGCGCCGTAGCGGTTGTTGACCTGCGCGTCGGTCGCCTTGCCCGCGATGCGCGAATGCACGTGACGCTTCGGGATCGATTCGAGGCCGATGACACGCAGGTCCAGGCCCTGGAGTTCGTTGGGCGCTTGCGGCGCCTGCATCGAGACGAACCGCTGCCGGCCGTTCTCGGTGCGCTTGCGCAGCTCGGTGCCGAAGGTGCCTGCCACCGCCGCCGCGGAACCGCGCACGTGCATGCCGTGGGCATGGCCCTCGATCACCTCGAAGCCGTGCGCGAGCACCGACGCGCGAACGCGTGCGAGATCTGCGTCGTTCGGCCCGAACTGCCGGCGGAACTCGGCCGGCGTCAGCCACTGCTGGTACTGCGCCGAGTTCGCATCGTGCTGCCTCGCCACCAGTTCCTCGAGTTGCCCCAGGTGCTGCAACGGCAGGTAGAGGTAGAGGTCGACCTTGTCGGTCGGCGCGGCCGCTGCCATCGGAGCCGCTGCAGCCGAAGGCGCGGCGACCGCTTGCTGAAGCGTCAGGGCGACGGCGGCCGTGCAGGCGAGTTGGGCGAAGTGAGCGACCTTCATGGGAATGAACTCCTTGATTCGAGGCGACACGAGGTCAGCCGTCACCGGCCCCTCTTCGCGACCGCCGTTATAGCTGCAAATTCAAGCCGAACAAACGCGTGTTTCCGACAACGTCGTGGGAGTTACCCGTGGCCGCAGGCCGCGCTCAGGCGGGCGCGGGAATGCTCAGCCCAGGTGCTTGCCGAAGTGGTACAGCGAGCGCTCCAGCGCCGTCGCTGCCGCACCTGCGTTGTACGAACCGCGCTGCTCGCAGTTGAAGCCGTGGTTGGCCGCGTAGAGATGCACTTCCACCTCGGACTGCGCTTTCTCGAACGCCTTCACGCTCTCGACCGAGATGTGCGCGTCCTGGTCGCCGAAGTGCGCCATGGTCGGCACTGCGGGGCGGCGCGACGGCTCGCTGCCGACGGTCATGCCGCCGCCGTAGTAGGCGACCGCGGCAGACAGGCCGTGCACCTTTTCGGCGGAGCGCCAGACCAGCAGGCCGCCCCAGCAGTAGCCGACGATGCCGACCTTGCCGGCCTTCGCGACATGGTTCACCGCTGCCTGGATGTCCTGCAGCACCCCGGGTGCAGGCAGCGCTTCGACCGCAGCCTTCAGGGCGGCGCCGCGGGTGATCTCGTCCGGCGTGTAGCCGAGCTCGACGTCGCGCTCGACGCGATCGAACGTCGACGGTGCGATCGCGAGATAGCCGGCCGCCGCGTAGCCGTCGGCGACGCCGCGAATGTGCGAGTTGACGCCGAAGATCTCCTGCAGCACGACGATCGCGCCCTTGGGCGTGCCCGACGGCTCGGACACGTAGGCAGCGGAAGTGAAGCCGTCGGCGGCGGTGAGGGTGATGCTGGAGGAGGGCATGGCAAACGTTCCTGGGTCGTGTCCGGTGGCGGAACGTGATTTCACCACTACTCGCTCAATGCTTGCCGCGCCCCGTGATTTCCTGGAGCTCGTCGATGCGCTTCGAGGCCGCGGCCTTGCTGAGCGTGAGGTCGACGTCGACCTTGGCCTCTTCGCTCAAGGTCGTGAGGTACGACTTCTGCGCGCCTGTCATCGGCTCGTCGCCGGTGACCCAGTCGGCAGGGTCCTTCTCCGTGTTGCTTTCGTTCGAATGCGCGGCAATCTGCTTGTCGGTCATGGTCGTTCCCGTGTGTGGATGACGGCGAACAATACTGGACATAAATACAGTATGCAGCGTGAGGTCAATCGGCCGGGTCGGCCAGCGCGACGGAGCGCAGGCGAAGCGAATTGGCGATCACGCTCACAGACGACAGCGCCATGGCCGCGGCCGCGATCACCGGTGACAGCAGCAGCCCGAAGAACGGGTACAGCACGCCCGCCGCGATCGGGATGCCGATGGCGTTGTAGCCGAAGGCGAACCACAGGTTGAGCCGGATGTTGCGCATGGTGACCTGCGAAAGCCGGCGCGCCCGCGCGATGCCCATCAGGTCGCCTCGCAGCAGCGTCACGCCGGCGCTCTCCATGGCCACGTCGGTTCCGGTGCCCATGGCGATGCCGACGTCGGCCGAGGCCAGCGCGGGCGCGTCGTTGACGCCGTCGCCGGCCATGGCCACGACCCGGCCCTCGCGCTTGAGCCGCTCCACCACGGCGGCCTTGTTCTCCGGCAGCACGTCGGCGATGACCTCGTCGATGCCGAGCGTGCGGGCCACGGCGTCGGCAGTGGTCTTGCCGTCGCCGGTCAACATGACGATGCGGATCTTCTCTCTGCGCAGGGCCGCGATCGCGTTCGCCGTCGTTGCCTTGATCGGATCGGCGATGCCGACGAAACCGGCGAGACGTCCGTCGACGCCGACGTAGATGACGGTGGCGGCCTGCGCCCGGACCGTCTCGGCGGCAGCCTCGAGGCTCGCGACGTCGATGCCCGACCCGCGCAGGAACGCGCCGCTGCCGCTGACGATCCTGGCGCCACCGACAAGACCGGTCACGCCCTTTCCGATAGGCGAATCGAAATCGACGACAGGCAGCAGGGCGAGCCGGCGCGACGCTGCCTCGGCGACGATCGCGGCCGCCAGCGGATGCTCGCTGGCCCGCTCGATGCTCGCCAGCTGGCGGATCATCGCGTCGGCATCGCCGCCGTCGGTCGTCTGCACGGTCACGACCGTGGGTCGGCCTTCGGTGAGCGTGCCGGTCTTGTCGACGACGAGGGTGTCGACCTTCTCCATGCGCTCGAGCGCCTCGGCGTCGCGGATGAGCACGCCGAGCTGTGCGCCGCGGCCGACGCCGACCATGATCGACATCGGCGTGGCCAGGCCGAGCGCGCACGGGCAGGCGATGATGAGCACGGCGACCGCGGCGATCAGAGCGTAGGCGAACGCCGGGCTCGGCCCCCAGGTCATCCAGGCCACGAAGGCGAGGGCCGCCACCGCGATCACGACCGGCACGAACCAGCCGGCGACCCGATCGGCCATGCGCTGGATCGGCGCGCGGCTGCGCTGCGCGGTCGACACCATCTGCACGATCTGCGCGAGCAGGGTGTCGGCGCCGACGCGCTCGGCGCGCATCACGAAGCCGCCCGTCTGGTTCAGCGTTCCGGCCGTGACCTTCGAGCCGGCCGACTTCGAGACCGGCACCGGCTCGCCGCTCACCATCGACTCGTCGACGTTGCCCTGGCCCTCGGTCAATGCGCCGTCGACGGGGACCTTGTCGCCCGGCCGCACGCGCAGCAGGTCGCCGACCCGGACGGTGTCGAGCGCGACACGCTCGTCGCTGCCGTCGCCGTTGACGCGAGCCGCTTCCCTGGGCGCGAGATCGAGCAAGGCGCGGATCGCACCCGATGTCTTCTCGCGCGCCCTCAGCTCGAGGACCTGACCGAGCAGGACCAGGACGGTGATCACGGCGGCCGCCTCGAAGTAGACTGGCACGGCGCTGTCCATGGTCCGGAACGCCGCCGGAAACCACTGCGGCGCCAGCGTGCCGACGATGCTGTAGAGCCACGACACGCCGGTGCCGAGCGCGATGAGGCTGAACATGTTCAGGCTTCGGTGCACCACCGATGCCCAGCCCCGGACGAAGAACGGCCAGCCGGCCCACAGCACGACCGGCGTCGCCAGGACGAGCTGGATCCAGTTCGACGCCTGGCCGCCGACGACACGGTGCAGATCGACGATGTGGCTCGTCATCTCGAGCACGAACACCGGCAGCGCCAGGGCGAAGCCGATCCGGAAACGCCGCGTCATGTCGCGCAGCTCGGGGCTCTCGCCGGTCCTGGCCGTGGCGACCAGCGGCTCGAGCGCCATGCCGCAGATGGGGCAGCTGCCCGGGCCCATCCGCCGCACCTGCGGATGCATGGGGCAGGTGTACTCCTCGTTCATCGGGATCCTTCGGGCCATCGTCGGCGTGACTGCCGCAACCCAGTGTGTGGCTGGGTGCGCTCGACCGTCGGTGCGGTACCGATCATCTCGACGCGACAACCGGTCGACGGCACAGGCGCCGACCCGTCCCGAAAAGCAGTTTGCTCGGCTTTCCCTATCGACGCGAGCAGCCGGACAGGAGAGCATCCATACTGTCAGAACGACCTGACACAATCGTCAGGCACCACCACGGAGCATCACATGGAATCGCGTCGCACCTTCATTCGGCTGGCCGCCTTGTCCGGCGTCGGCGTCCTCGCCGTACGCAATGCACTGGCCGACGCGCCGGTGCTCGACGAGAAGGATCCGCAGGCCGTCGCGCTCGGCTACGTTGCCGATGCGAGCAAGGCCAACAAGGCCAAATATCCGAACTACGCAGCCGGCCAGGCCTGCGCCAACTGCCAGTTCTACCAGGGCAAGGCGGGATCGACGATGGGTCCGTGCCCGCTCTACGGCGGCAAGCAGGTGGCAGCCAAGGGCTGGTGCAGCGCCTACGCCAAGAAGGCAGGATGACCGTCGCGGCTGCTCCATCGCAGCCGTCGCGCACCACCTGAGCCGTGGCGCTCGTCTTCCCGTTCTCGGCCATCGTCGGCCAAGACGAAATGAAGCTGGCGATCCTGGTCGCCGCCGTCGACCCGAGCGTCGGCGGCGTGCTGGTGTTCGGTGACCGCGGCACCGGCAAGTCGACCGCCGTCCGTTCACTCGCAGCGCTGCTGCCGAAGATGCGCGTCGTCGTCGGCTGCCCGTATGGCTGCGATCCGGCGGCCACGGCGAAAGCTTGCGATCTCTGCGTCTTCGCCACCGGCGCGACGGTTCCGCCCGGCGCGCGCAAGTCGAAGCTGGTCGCCGTCCCGGTCGTCGACCTGCCGCTCGGCGCGACCGAAGACCGGGTCGTCGGCGCACTCGATCTCGAACGGGCCCTGTCGCACGGCGTCAAGGCCTACGAGCCCGGCCTGCTGGCGCGCGCGAACCGCGGCTTCCTGTACGTCGACGAAGTCAACCTGCTCGACGACCATCTCGTCGATCTGCTGATCGACGTCGCCGCATCGGGCGAGAACGTCGTCGAGCGCGAAGGGCTGAGCGTGCGCCACCCCGCGCGCTTCGTGCTGGTGGGCAGCGGCAATCCTGAAGAGGGCGAGTTGCGGCCACAGCTGCTCGATCGCTTCGGCCTCTCGGTCGAGGTCAGGACACCCGACGACCTGCCGTCCCGCATCGAGGTCGTGAAGCGGCGCGAGGCGTTCGATCGCGACGGTGCGGCGTTCATCGAGCGCTGGCGCAAGGAAGACGAGCGGATCCGCAAGGTGATCGTCGGTGCACGCGCGCGGATCGGCTCGCTCGTCGTCAGCGACGCCCTGCTCGAGCGTGCCGCGCGGCTGTGCATGAGCCTCGGCACCGACGGCCTGCGCGGCGAGCTCACGCTGATCCGCGCGGCACGCGCGGTGGCCGCGCTCGACGGCGACAGCGACGTCACCGACGCGCACCTGAAGCGCGTCGCCGCGCCGACGCTGCGCCATCGCCTGCGCCGCAACCCGATGGACGATGCCGGCTCCACGGTGCGCGTCGAGCGCGCCGTCGCCGAACTGTTCGCGGCCTGAACGGCCGGCGCGGTCCGTGTCGGCTTCGTCCCCATCGGCGATCGCCGCGGCCCTGGCGCAGGCCGATGCCTGTCTCGTGGCGCAGCTCTGCGCGATCGACCCCGTCTTCGCGGGCGGCGTCGTCGTCCGCGCGTTTCCAGGGCCCGTCCGCGATCGCTGGCTGGGCAATCTGCGGGCGATGCTCGCCGCCGGCAGTGCGTGGCGGCCGGTGCCCGTGCACGTTGACGACGACCGACTGCTCGGCGGCATCGATCTCGCCGCCACCCTGCAAGGCGGTCGCCCTGTCGCGCAGCGCGGCCTGCTCGCCGAAGCCGATGGTGGCGTCCTGCTGCTGTCGATGGCCGAGCGCATGTCGGGCTCGACCGCGGCGCACGTGGCCGCCGCGCTCGACACGGGCGTCGTCGACTGCGCGCGCGACGGCATCGCGGCGTGCATGCCGGCGGCGTCCAGCGC
>CAZZVH010000164.1:0-7897 GCA_964657365.1 uncultured Burkholderiaceae bacterium | reverse complement strand
GCGGCGTTCTCGGAGAGGAAGCCGTAGCCGGGATGCACCGCCTGCGCTCCGGTCGCCTTGGCGACGGCCAGGATCCTGGCGGCGTCGAGGTACGACTCCCGTGCCGGCGACGCGCCGATGTGCACGGCTTCGTCGGCCAGGCGCACGTGACGCGCGTTCGCGTCGGCGTCCGAATACACGGCGACGGTGGCGATGCCCATCTTGCGCGCTGTCTTGATGACGCGGCAGGCGATCTCGCCGCGGTTGGCGATGAGGATCTTCGTGAACATCCGCCGATTGTCGTCCGCCGGAGCCACCGGGAAAGCCCAGGCCCGGGATAACGCCGAGGTAACGGCGAGCTGCGTACAACCCGATCGTCATGACCGCGCACGCCACGACCACCCGACCGATCCTCCGGCTCGACTCGCCGTTCAGCTACGGCTGCCAGCGCTGCGGCCGTTGCTGCGTCGGCAAGCGTGTGCAGGTGAATCCCTACGAGATCGCACGCATCGCGCAGGCTCGAGCGAGCTCGACCTCGGAGGTGCGCGAGCGCTTCGTCACGCCCGACCACGCGCTGCGCCATGACGGCGAAGGCCGCTGCGTCTTCCTCGGCGACGGGGGTTGCACCGTCTATGCGCACCGGCCGCTCGTGTGCCGAATTTTCCCGCACGCGCGTCTGGTCGACGAGGACGGCTCGCAGAGCTTCCGCCCGGCCGACCGCAGCCAGGTCGGCGGCGTGTTCGGCAGCGACGGCACGGTCCGGGAATTCATCGCGTCGCAGGGCGCAACGCCCTTCGTCGCCGCGGCGGACGCGTATTTCGACTGGTACCTGCGCGCTCGCGAACGGCTCGACGGAGCGGCCGTCGGCGCCACCGACGACGGCGGCGTCGATTGGCTCGACATGGACAGCCAGATTGCCGCGTGGTGCGAACGACGCGGCGAGCCCGAGCCCGTCGACATCGGCGGGCGCCTGCAACTGCATCTTCGAATTCTCGAAGGTCACCTGAAGGGAGAATGCGATGGTTGAGAACCGCGCCACATACGCGCTCGGCGCCGCCGTATCGGCGCTGACGCTTGCCCTGGGAGCGTCCGGCGCCGACGGCCAGACCCTGCAACCGCCCAGCAGCGGCAAGGCCGTGGCGACGAAGCCAGGCTCGCCGACGCCGCCGCTGGTCAAGCCCGGCGGCGCAACGCTCGCACCGACTGCATCGAAGGGGTCGACGGTCGTCGACGACGAGTCGCCGAAGGAGACCCGCTACCGGGTGCCGACGCCGACCGCCGCCGCACCGACCCGGCCCGGCTTGCCGCCCGGTCCCGGCACGACGAAAGCCGACGAGTCACCGAAGGAGAATCGCTACCAGGTGGCACCGGCGGCGCTCGCCGCGCCCAGGAAATAGGCGGCCGCGCCTACATCCGGAACACGCCGAACTTCGTCGCCGGGATCGGCGCGTTCAGCGTGGCGGCGAGCGAGAGCCCGAGCACGCGGCGGGTGTCGGCGGGGTCCATGACGCCGTCGTCCCACAACCGCGCACTGGCGTAGTACGGATGTCCCTGATGCTCGTACTGCTCGAGCAGCGGCGCCTTGAAGGCGCGCTCCTCGTCGGCCGACCACTGGCCGCCGCGCGCCTCGATGCCGTCGCGCTTGACGGTCGAGAGCACCGCGGCCGCCTGCTCGCCGCCCATCACGCTGATGCGCGCGTTCGGCCACATCCAGAGGAAGCGCGGTGAATAGGCTCGCCCGCACATGCCGTAGTTGCCGGCGCCGAACGAGCCGCCGATCAGCACCGTGAGCTTGGGGACGGCGGCAGTCGCCACGGCGGTGACCATCTTGGCGCCGTCGCGGGCGATGCCGGCCTGCTCGACCTTCTTGCCCACCATGAAGCCGGTGATGTTCTGCAGGAACAGCAGCGGCACTCGGCGCTCGGCGCAGAGCTCGATGAAGTGCGCGCCCTTCTGCGCCGATTCGCTGAACAAGATGCCGTTGTTGGCGACGATGCCGATCGGCATGCCGTGGATGTGCGCGAAGCCTGTCACCAGCGAGGGACCGTAGCGCGACTTGAACTCGTCGAGCCGCGAGCCGTCGACGATGCGGGCGATCACCTCGCGCACGTCGTAGGGCTTCTTGGTGTCCTGCGGGATGACGCCATACAGCTCCTTCGGGTCGTAGAGCGGCTCCTCGCTGGCCTGCAGCCTGACCGTCTCCGGCTTCGTGCGGTTGAGGCTGGCGACGATGCGCCGGGCGATCGCCAGCGCGTGGCGGTCGTCGTCGGCGAGATGGTCGGCCACGCCGGAAAGGCGCGTGTGCACGTCGCCGCCGCCGAGCTCCTCGGCGCTGACGATCTCGCCGATGGCCGCCTTCACCAGCGGCGGGCCGCCGAGGAAGATCGTGCCCTGGTTCTTGACGATGATGGTCTCGTCGCTCATCGCCGGCACGTAGGCGCCGCCCGCCGTGCACGAGCCCATCACGACGGCGATCTGGGCGATGCCCTGGGCGCTCATGTTGGCCTGGTTGAAGAAGATGCGGCCGAAGTGCTCGCGGTCGGGGAAGACGTCGTCCTGGCGCGGCAGGAAGGCGCCGCCCGAGTCGACGAGATAGATGCAGGGAAGCCGGTTCTGCATCGCGATCTCCTGCGCGCGCAGGTGCTTCTTCACCGTCATCGGGTAGTACGTGCCGCCCTTCACCGTGGCGTCGTTGGCGACGATCATGACTTCCTGCCCGTGGACGCGGCCGATCCCGGCGATCACGCCGGCCGAGGGCGCCTCGCCGTCGTACATGCCGTGCGCGGCGAGCTGGCCGATCTCGAGGAACGGCGTGCCCGGATCGAGCAGGCCGTCGACGCGCTCGCGCGGCAGCAGCTTGCCGCGGGCCACATGGCGTTCGCGCGACTTCGCATCGCCGCCGAGCGCGATCTGTGCGGCCTTCGCGCGCAGGTCGTCGACCTGCTGCCGCAGGAAGGCGGCGTTGCTTCTGAATTCCTCGGAGCGCGTGTCGATGCGCGACTTCAACGCGGGCATGGTCTCCAGCTTTGTCGTTGTGGTGCTGGAGGCGGAGCTTAACGTCAGTGAGGGTGGGTCGAGCGAGGGGCCTATGGGGCAACCGACCGCTTATGAAGTTCGTCGCGACGGGCTGGGTGTCAGCAATGCAGCGAGTGCTGCCTTTCAGTCTTGCTGGTCCGCGACCGCTCTTGCTGCATGCCGGTCAATGTCACCCGATCGCCTTGGCCGCGTCCGTCAATCCGCCCGCGAGCAGCGCGCGCAGATCCGTCTTCACCCCGAACGGGTTCTGGTCCATGTGCGCCACCAGCGGCTCGCTCTTCACGTAGCCGATGTACCCGGTGAGGATCGTCTTCGCGTTCTTCAGTTCGGCGTTGCGCGCGCTCTCGTCCTCCGCCTGGCCCGCGAGCGCCAGCGAATCGGCCAGTCGGTGGTCGACGTTGTCGAGCAGGTCGTCGAGCTTGGCCAGGCCCTTGTCGATCTCGCGAACAATCTCCGGGTGTTCCTTCGCGTAGTGCGCCTGCGCGGCCGCCTTGAGCGCGGCGATGCGCTCGCTCGCCTGCCGGTGCGTCTGCCGCCAGCCGTCGGAGGCCTGATGCAGCTTCTCGGTCTTCTTCGGCGCTGTCGTTGCCGCGCCCTTGCCGTCGGCCGGGCTCTTCGCCGACGCAGGCGTGGCCGCTTTCGCGGGTAGCGGCGGCAGATGAAGGGCCTTCAGCAGGCTCATGATGGACGAAGCTCGGTGGGCCGGATCGTTTGCTTCGGCGCGGCTTGGCGTCGAGTCGCAGCGAAGCCTAGCCTCTTGCGCGATGCAGCGCAATCCACCCGCGCTTGCGTTGCCGCTGAGGCACCGGCGCGGCATGATCCGGCCTGCGCCGAATCGGCGAGGGGGCACAGCGATGTCGGACCACGATGAATGGATGATGAAGGCGACCGGCGTCAATGTCTCCGCGCTCAGGGCGGGCACGCTCGCTCAGCCTCTGATCAACCCGCTATCCAGAAACATCCTGCCGCCGATCGCCAGCGCGCCGTCGGCATCGGCGCCGCCACCCGCCACGCCGGCCAAGCCGGCGCCGCCCCCGAAAGAGGCGCTCGCCCGCGCCGGCGACAGCCGCCCGTTCTGGCGCCCGGCGCCCGCCGATGCCAGCGACAAACCGGCGGTGAGCCGGTCGTGGCTCGACGACTTCCTGCGCTTCTACCGCGCCGGCCCACCGAGCCCGGCCGACTCGAAGGGCGCCACCTGCAGGTTCAACAGCTCCGTCGTCACGCTCGACGCGGCACTCGACGTCGTCGACGCGCAGGTCGCGCTGAACGGCTACAAGCCCGACCGCTCCACCGCGCGCGGCCTGCTGCAAGACCTGCTGAAGGAAGGCGCCGAGAACGCAGCGCTCGGCGACCAGGTCGCCAAGGACCTGAGCGCGAAGAAGGTCTACATCACCGCCGACGTCGCCAAGCTCTCGGCGCTGCCCATGGCCCGGCTGCTCGACGTGCTCGACCGCGTGAAGGCGCTGAACAAGCTCGGGGCCCTGGACGACAACATGCCGGCCAACATCAGCCGGCATCTCGGCGTCGCGCTGCTCACGGTGCGCGAACAGTTCGAAGACATCGTGTGGCAGACCGAAGTGCCCAAGATGAGCGAGGACGATCGCGCCGCGGTGATGTTGCGCGCGCCTGCGAAGCTGCGCCCGATCAAGCCCGGACCGGCGAAAGCAGGTGAAAAGCCGGAAGACCCTGTCGACGTGGACGCCGTGTTCTCGGGCAGCAAGGACGGTGTGGAAATGCAGGTGAAGATCACCGCGCATTCGCCGCTCGGGGCCAACCTCGGCGAAACCGAAGGCACCGTGCACATCGGGGCCGACGGCAAGGTCAGCCAGTTCGAGCTCGACATCACTGCCTTCCAGCTCGCCCTCACCGGCAAGGGCAGCGTCGCCGAAGTGACGGTCACCATGAGCGGCAACGCCACCATCGACATGGACAAGAGCGGCTCGAGGGTCGCCGCCATGAACGCCCAGATCAAGGCCGAGCTCGCCATTTCCCTGAAGCGCGTGAAGCTGCTGAGCGGCGTCACCGTGAAGGTCGGCACCACGTACGGCACGGGCGGATCGGCGACGAGCTTCTCGTTGGAATTCCAGATCCCGGGAACTTGATGAAGGCGGCATCGCGTCGACGCCGCGTCGCGGCCCGTACCCCGTCCAGGAGGCCAGCGCGCAGCAGCGAACGCCTGAGCCGTCACTGCGCCGCAGTGCCTTGGCCGCGAGTTTCGCCGCCGGGCAAGGCCGCCGTATGCAGGGTTGAGCCAGGCTCGGCCTGACCGGCCGGAGTAGACGAGTCGAGCAAAGTGATTTCCAAAATCGAGCACCGGGACATCCCGGTGTCGCCATTGCATATCGAAACTATTTGCTTGATAAAAACGAGTTTTCTTCGTGGTCGAACGGATAACGTCGCTGCGAAAAGCGACACTACTGCCGTTTATTACTAATCAGTTTCACATGAAGAAAAGTCTTCTCGAGATCTATGGGCTAGCCGTCTGCTTCTTCTGTGTTGCTTGCTTCGTTGTCACACTCGGCTTTGCTCTGTACGACATCGTGCAAATCGGTTACCCTGACTTCACGATCAATCGGTATGGCTACGATCGATATCAATCGAACGAAGAGTATCGACACGCAACAGGAAATATTCTGGGCAAGAGTGAATCCGATCGGGCGGCCATGTCCGAAGAAGAGGTCACCAAGTTTCGTGAGTCAGCGTATGCACGGGCTTTAAGAGACGAAAGGCATAGCGGTGAGCAAAGTCTGCTTCGAATGGTCATCATCATGTTCGTTGACAGCATTGCGTTTGGCATTCACTGGCAGATCGCCAGGCGCGCGCGGCAAATTGGCGCCTAACCCCATCATCGAGCGGACGGACCAAAAGCCCGCTTCGCACGCTTTGGTCCGCCGCTCATGTTGAACGTTGAGACTGTGCAATAGCCGGTCCTGCCAGTCGACTTCGGTAGTAGCGCGTTACTTGCATCGAATGTCTCATCTTGTTGGAGCGAGCGCTCGCAGCGCATCGACAGCCACGACTCCAACACGTACTTCGCCGATCTGCTGCAGGTTCGTGCGACCGCGCTGCGTCTGCGTGGCGGCGCGGGCGATCTGCAGCAGGCCATCGTCTTGCTGCGACAGGCCGAATCGATCGATGCACAGGCGCTCGGTGCCAGCGGGAGGGCGACCTTGCGCTGTGCCGCGTATCGCGCCTGGCTGGAGTCGCAACTGACGACGGCCGACGCGGCGGCGATCGCACGCTTCCTGCGAGCCGCCGACATCTACGAGCTGACATTGCCGAAAACGCACCTGGGGCGCGCCGAGCTCGCGCTGATGCGTGCACAGGTCGCCGCGCGCGACGCCGCGACGCGAGCGCAGGCCGCTGCACAGGAGCGCGCCGGGCGGCTGGCCTGGAAAACCGCTCTCGGCATCGAGTACGCACCGCCGCTGCTCGGGTTGCACTGACACCCCGTCGCTCGATATGCGCTCGCCGCTTGACAGGCGGCAGCGCTGGCGTTAAAAACCGAATAGTTACTTAACCTGATGGTTATCGAACGTGCGCACCGACACCCTGACCCTGACCTTCGCCGCGCTCGCCGACCCGACGCGTCGCGCCATCCTGGCCCGCCTCGCTCGCGGCGAGGCCGTCGTCAAGGACCTGGCCGAGCCGTTCGCGATGAGCTCTCCCGCCGTCTCCAAGCATCTGCGCGTGCTCGAGCGCGCGGGGCTCATCGAGAAAGGACGGCAGGCGCAATGGCGGCCACGCCGGCTGGTCGCCCAGCCGCTCGCCGAGGCGACCGACTGGCTGCGCGCCTACGAGCCCTTCTGGACCGAGCGCTTCGACCGCATGGACAAGGTGCTCGCCAGGCTGAGGGCCGACAAGTCCTCCGCGCCGGCGCCGAAGCCGAAGGCGTCGCGCGCTTCATCCACCCCTTCGAAGAAATGAGACAGGAGATCTCGATGATCGACATGCAACGCAAGACCACGAACGTCAGCGCCAAGGCCGGCGAACCCGACGACCAGGCGCTCGTCCTCGTGCGCACCTTCGACGCACCGCTCGCGATGGTGTTCGGCGTCTGGTCCGATCCCGAGCACGTGAAGGACTGGTGGAATCCGGGCGGCTTCGTCACCCCGGTCTACGAGATGGACTTCCGCGTCGGCGGCGCCTACCGCTTCTGCATCCGCCGGGACGGCAAGGACAGCTGGGCCCATGGCGTCTACCGCGAGATCGATGCGCCGCGACGCATCGTGCAGACCTTCCAGTGGGACAGCGGCAACGCCGCCCAGGACCGGCCGACCGTCATCACGCTGACCTTCGAGCCGCTCGGTGACGACGCCACCCGCATGACCTTCCGGCAGGAGGCGTTCGCCACCGACGACGCACGCCACCAGCACGGCCAGGGATGGTCGGGTGTGCTCGAATCGTTCGCCGGCTTCCTGGCCCGGCAGGCGAACCCCGCATGAGCGCCATCACTGTCACCGCCTTCCGCTGGGTGCCGCCGTTCGCCCAGGGCCTGGTGCGCGACCTGCGCGTGCGCTGGGCACTCGGCGAGGCCGGTCTCGACTACGAGGAACGGTTGATCGGCCCGGAGGACCAGGGCACGCCCGACTATCGCCGCAAGCAACCGTTCGGCCAGGTGCCGGTGCTCGAGGAGGACGACCTGGTGCTGTTCGAATCCGGGGCGATCGTCATGCACATCGCCGAGCGCTCGACCGCGCTGATGCCGGCCAACGCCGACCGCGCCGCCCGGACCCGGACGTGGATGCTCGCCGCCCTCAACACCGTCGAGCCACCGATCCTGGCGCTCAATCGGCTCGGCATGGCCAAGGCGAATAGCGAGGGTGTCGCCGAGACCCGCGAGCAGGTGGCGGGACTCGTGCGGCAGCGGCTGGAAAGCGTG
>CAZZVH010000163.1:0-7900 GCA_964657365.1 uncultured Burkholderiaceae bacterium | reverse complement strand
GCGCGCATCAACATGATCTACGAAGGCACCAACACGATCCAGTCGCTCGACCTGCTCGGGCGCAAGGTGCTGGGCGACAACGGCGCGAAGCTGAAGAAGTTCGGCAAGTACGTGCAGGAGTTCGTCGAGGAAGAGGGCGTCGACGAGGCCATGCAGGAGTTCGTCAATCCGCTCGCCGAGCTCGGCGAGAAGGTGACCAAGCTGACCACCGAGATCGGCATCAAGGCGTTCAAGGACGCCGACGAAGTGGGCGGCGCGGCGGTCGACTACCTGCGCGTCTGCGGCCACCTCGTCTACGCCTACTTGTGGGCGCGGATGGCCAAGGTCGCCCTGGCGAAGCAGGGCAGCGGCGACCCGTTCTACACCGCCAAGCTGGCGACGGCGCGCTTCTACTTCGCCAAGCTGCTGCCCGAGACGGCCGGCCTCATCCGCACCGCCCGAAGCGGCGTGGCGCCGATGATGGCGATGGACGTCTCGATGTTCTGAACGGAGAAGACCTGACATGCACCAAACCATGCACCGCGCCACGCTGCGCGCCGTCGTCGGCGTCGGCCTGGCGATCGCGGCCGGCCTCGCCTTCGCGCAATCGGCGTCGCCCGCCGGCCTCTGGAAGACCGTCGACGACGACACGCACAAGGAGAAGTCCCTGGTGCGCATCGTCGAGACCGGCGGCGTGTTCAGCGGCAAGGTCGAGAAGATCATCGACCCCGATGCGCCCAAGGACGCCGTCTGCAAGGACTGCACCGACGAGCGGAAGGACCAGCCGATCCTCGGCATGACCATCATCCGCAACGTCAAGGCGGGCGACGACAAGGCGGTGTTCTCGGGCGGCGACATCCTCGACCCGAAGAACGGCAAGATCTACAAGGTCAAGCTGACGCTGATCGACGGCGGCACGAAGCTCGACGTGCGCGGCTTCATCGGCGTGTCGCTGTTTGGCCGCACGCAGACCTGGACGCGCGTCGAGTGACGCACGCCGCCAGCCCCATCCAGCAGGAGTTCCGATGAACCGATTCAATGTCCGCAAGGTCGCCGTGCTCGGCGCCGGCGTCATGGGCGCGCAGATCGCCGCGCACCTCGTCAACGTCAAGGTGCCGGTGGTGCTGTTCGACCTGCCCGCGAAGGACGGCCCGAAGAACGGCATCGTCACGAAAGCCGTCGAGGGCTTGAAGAAGCTGAAGCCGGCGCCGCTCGGCGTCCCCGAGGACGCGGCCCTGATCCAGCAGGCGAACTATGAAGAGCACCTCGGCCTGCTCGGCGAATGCGACCTGATCATCGAGGCGATCGCGGAGCGCATGGACTGGAAGCTCGATCTCTACACGAAGATCGCCTCGGCCATCGCACCGCACGCGATCGTCGCCAGCAACACGTCGGGCTTGAGCATCACGAAGCTTTCGGAGGTGCTGCCGGAGTCGATCCGACCGCGCTTCTGCGGCATCCACTTCTTCAACCCGCCGCGCTACATGGCGCTGGTCGAGCTGATCGCCACGCCGACCACCGAGCCGCAGATCCTCGACGAGCTCGAGGCCTTCGTGACGACGGCTCTCGGCAAGGCGGTGGTCCGCGCCAAGGACACGCCCAATTTCATTGCCAACCGCGTCGGCATCGCCGGCATGCTGGCGACGATGAAGGAGGCCGAGACCTACGGCCTGACGTACGACGTGGTCGACGACCTGACCGGCAAGAAGCTCGGCCGGGCCAGCTCGGGCACCTTCCGCACGGCGGACGTGGTCGGCCTCGACACGATGGCGCACGTCATCAAGACCTTGCAGGACAACCTCGGCCCGGACAAGGCCAACGACCCGTTCTTCTCGAGCTACGCGACGCCTGCCGTGCTGCAGAAGCTGCTCGACGCCGGCGCGCTCGGCCAGAAGACCGGCGCCGGTTTCTACAAGAAGGTCGGCAAGGACATCCAGCGCTTCGACCCGGCCACGGGCGGCTACGTCGCCGGCGGCGGCAAGGCCGACGAGATCGTCGCCCGCATCCTGAAGAAGCCGCCGGCCGAGCGGCTGAAGCTCTTGCACGACTCGAAGAATCCGCAGGCGCAGTTCCTCTGGGCGATCCTGCGCGACAGCTTCCACTACGCCGCCGTGCACCTCGCCGACGTCGCCGACAGCGCACGCGACATCGACTTCGCGATGCGCTGGGGCTTCGGCGCCAGCCAGGGGCCGTTCGAGCTGTGGCAGCAGGCCGGCTGGACGCAGGTCGCGAACTGGGTCAAGGAAGACATCGATGCAGGCAAGGCGCTGAGCACGGCGCCGCTGCCGAGCTGGGTCTTCGAAGGTCTCGGCGGCGCCGACGGCGGCGTGCACCGGCCGGAGGGATCCTGGAGCGCGGCGCATGCCCGCTTCGTCGCGCCGAGCACCTTGCCGGTCTACGCGCGGCAGGCGTTCCGCGAGAGCGTGTACGGCTCGGGCGCGCCGGAGCCGCTGAAGTCGGGCACCGAAGTGTTCAGGAACGACGAGGTCCGCGTCTGGACGCTCGACGGCGAGGTGCTGATCTGCAGCATCACCGCGAAGTTGCACCTGATCAGCCCGATGGTCGTCGACGGGCTGACGAAAGCGGTCGATCTCGCCGAATCCGGCTACAAGGGCCTCGTCCTCTGGTCGCCCGACGACGTGTTCTCGGCCGGCGCGAACCTCGAGGCGCTGATGCCGGTCTTCATGAAGAGCGGCGGCAAGGGCATCGCGCCCGAGGAGAAGAGACTGCAGGACGCGATGCTGCGCATCCGCTACGCGGCGGTGCCGGTGGTGGCGGCCGTGCGCGGCATGGCGCTCGGCGGCGGCTGCGAGCTGGCCATCCACTGCGCCCGGCGCGTCGCGGCGATGGAGAGCTACATGGGCTTCGTCGAGGTGGGTGTCGGCCTGATCCCGGGCGGCGGCGGCCTGGCCTACGTGGCGCGCCGCGCCGCCGAGATGGCGGCCGCAGGCAACGCCAACGCCGATCTGTTCCAGTTCCTGAAGGACGGCTTCACCAACGCGGCGACGGCCAAGGTGGGCACGAGCGCGATCGAATCGCGGAAGCTCGGCTACCTGCTCTGGAGCGACGTGATCGTGCCGAACAAGGACGAGCTGCTGTTTGTCGCCACCGCGCAGGCCAAGGCCATGGCCGACGCCGGCTGGCGCGCGCCGGTGCGGGCGTCGTTCCCGGTCGCCGGACGCAACGCGATCGCGACGATCAAGGGCCAGCTGGTGAACATGCGCGATGGCGGCTTCATCAGCGCGCACGACTTCGACATCGCGGCCCTGATCGCCGACGTCGTCTGCGGCGGCGACGTCGACCAGGGTTCGCTCGCGACGGAGGAGTACCTGATGGCGCTCGAGCGCAAGCACTTCTGCGGCCTGCTCGACCACCCGAAGACGCAGGAACGGATCATGGGCATGCTGCAGACGGGCAAGCCCGTCCGCAACTGAAGAGGGCAAGGACATGAGCAAGCAAGTGCAGGACGCCTACATCGTCGCCGCGACGCGCACGCCGATCGGGCGCTCGGGCCGCGGTTACTTCAGGAACACGCGGCCCGACGATCTGCTGATCGCCGCGATCCTCAGCGCGATGAAGCAGGTGCCGACGCTCGACCCGGCGGCGATCGAGGACGCGATCATCGGCTGCTCGTTCCCGGAGGGAGAGCAAGGCATGAACATGGCGCGCATCGCGGTGGCGCTGTGCGGCTTCCCGAAGCCGATCGGCGGCATCACCGTCAACCGCTTCTGCGCCTCGGGCATCAGCGCGATCCAGATGGCGGCCGACCGCATCCGCGTCGGCGAGGCCGACGTGATGATCGCCGGCGGCGCCGAGTCGATGAGCCTGGTGCCGATGGGCGGCAACAAGCCCTCGTTCAACCCGAAGATCTTCGAGCACGACGAGAACATCGGCATCGCCTACGGCATGGGGCTGACGGCCGAGAAGGTCGCGGCGCAGTGGAAGATCTCGCGCGAGCGGCAGGACGCGTTCGCCTACGAATCGCACATGCGCGCGCTGAAGGCGCAGGCGGCCGGCGAGTTCACCGACGAGATGACGCCGATCGACGTGATCGACCGCGTCCCTGATCTCTCGTCGGGCGGGGACGCCGGCGCGCAGTCGAACAAGAGCCGCACGGTGACGCTCGACGAGGGTCCGCGCAAGGACACGTCGCCCGAAGGCCTCGCCAAGCTGCGGCCGGTCTTCGCCGCCAAGGGCAGCGTGACCGCCGGCAACAGCTCGCAGACCAGCGACGGCGCCGGTGCGCTCATCCTCGCGAGCGAGAAGGCGGTCAAGCAGTTCGACCTGAAGCCGCTGGCGCGCTTCGTCAGTTTCGCCAGCCGCGGCGTGCCACCGGAGATCATGGGCATCGGCCCGATCGAGGCGATCCCGGCCGCGCTCCGGTACGCCGGCTTGAAGATCGACGACATCGGCTGGATCGAGCTCAACGAGGCGTTCGCGGCGCAGTCGCTGGCGGTCATCGACACGGTCGGCCTCGATCCTAGCAAGGTCAACCCGATGGGCGGCGCTATCGCTCTCGGCCATCCGCTCGGCGCGACCGGTGCGATCCGGTCGGCCACCGTGATCCACGCGCTGCGCCGGCACAACCTCAAGTACGGCATGGTGACGATGTGCGTCGGCACCGGCCAGGGCGCCGCCGGCATCTTCGAGCGCGTCTGAGCCAAGCCACGAACACGACGGGAAACAGCATGAGCATCAAGACGGCAACCCTGAACGGCGTGGCGACGATCGAGATCGCCCGGCCCGAGAAGAAGAACGCGATCACCGGAGCGATGTACGCGGCGATGGCCGCGGCCCTCGACGCGGCGATGGCCGACGCCTCGGTGCGCGCCGTGCTCGTCACCGGCCAGCCCGGCATCTTCACCTCGGGCAACGACATCGAGGATTTCATGCAGCGTCCGCCGAGCTCGACGGAATCGCCGGCGTTCGTCTTCATGAAGGCGCTGATCGGTTGCGACAAGCCGGTCGTCGCCGCCGTCACCGGCGCCGCCATCGGCATCGGCACGACCCTGCTGCTGCACTGCGACTTCGTCTACGTGAGCGACGAGGCGCGCCTGGCGATGCCGTTCACGAGCCTGGGCCTGATCCCGGAGTTCGGCTCGAGCCTGATCGTGCCGCAGCTCATGGGCAACGTGCGCGCCGCCGAAAAGCTGCTGCTCGGCGACCCGTTCACGGGCGCCGACGCCGTCGAGATGGGCATCGCCAATGCCGTGCTGCCGGCCGCCGAAGTCGTGCCGCATGCGCGTCGCATCGCCGAACGCTTCAATGCGCTTCCGCCCGGCGCCGTGCGGGAGACCAAGCGCCTGATGCGCCGCGGCCGATCGGCGGCGCTGACCGAGACGATCGGCGTCGAAGGCTCGTTGTTTGCTTCACGGCTGCAGAGCCCCGAAGCCAAGGAAGCCTTCAGTGCCTTCTTCCAGAAGCGCAAGCCCGACTTTTCCCGGTTCTGACGGCGGCCGGCTCGCCCATCCGGCGGCGGCCCTGGCGTTCAAGCTTGCAATCGCGCCGCTGCTGATCGCCCAGGCATTGCGCACGCGGCGCCATGCCGCCGTGCTGCCGGAAGCGGGCGGGCCGCGAGACGGGCTGCACCCGGGGCCTGTCGCTTCGTCCGACGCCGCGACGCCGCTCCGGATCCTCGTCGCCGGTGATTCCTCCGCCGCGGGCGTGGGTGTCGACGTGCAGGATCGCGCTGTCGTCGGCCACCTGGTTCGCACGCTCGCGCGGCTCCACGATGGCCCGGTGCGCTGGTGCCTGCGCGCGCGCTCGGGCCTGTCGACGCGCGGCGTGCACACCATGCTCGAAGACGACCCGCCGGAGCCGGTCGACGTGGCCGTCGTCATCACCGGCGTCAACGACGTGCTGGGCATGGTGACCGCCAGGCGCGCCGTGCAGGCCCGTGCCGCCCTGGCCGATTTCCTGCTCGACCGCGGGCTCGCCGGCCACGTGGTCTTTGCGCCGCTGCCGCCGATCCACCAGTTTCCCCTCCTGCCCGACCCATTGCGGCGCGTGCTCGGCGGCGATGCCCGGCGTCACGATCGGGCGCTGGGTCACTGGGCGGCGACGCATCGCGATGTGTCGCACGTCACGATCGATCTGACCCTCGGCCCGGCCACCATGGCGAGCGATGGATTTCACCCGGGCGAGCCTGTCTACCGGGTCTGCGGCGAGGCGTTGGGCGCGCATGTGGCAAAGACCTTTTCACAGATGGGGAAATAGCTCTCGTCCAAACTGTTTTCCATGGACCGAAAGCTTCGCAAGCGCCGCTCGTCGGCGGTCACGCAGCCGCGCAAGAAACGCCGGATGCGGACGGCCGTCGCGCTGTTCGGTCTCGCGCTCGGCGCCGTGTCGTCGGTGCATGCCCAGACCGTCGCACGGGTCGCGATCGAGAACCACGAGACCAGCGCCACGATCGACGCGCGCTGGCGCGACAGCCTCGATGGCTTCGCGGCGATCGATCGCGAGCACGCGCCGGCACCGGGCGGCATCGTCTTCGTCGGCAGCTCGTCGATCCGTCTGTGGAATGACCTCGAGCGGGAGTTCGGCACCACCGGCATCGTCAAGCGCGGCTTCGGTGGCTCGCGCATGTCCGACGTCGATCGCTACGTCGCCCGGCTGGTGCTCCCCTACAAGCCGCGGCTGGTCGTCGTCTACGCCGGCGACAACGACATCGCCGAGGGCGCGCCGCCCGAAGCCGTGCTCGCCAGCTACGTGGACTTCGTGCGCCAGGTGCACGACGCGTTGCCCGACACGCGCATCGCCTACCTGTCGATCAAGCCGAGCCCGTCGCGGGAGGCGTTGATGCCCGCGTCGATCCAGGCCAACGAGCTGATCGAGAAGTACTCGAAGACCGATGCGAAGCTCGACTACATCGACATCTATCCGCTGATGCTCGACGCCAGGGGCCGGCCGCGCGCCGAGCTGTTCCTCGGCGACGCGTTGCACCTCAACGCCGCGGGCTACGCCATCTGGAAATCGGCGATCGCGAGCCACCTGAACTGAGCCGTGCCTCGCGCGCTGCCTTGTAGGCGGCACGCACCCTGGCCGCCTGGGCATCGATCCGGCCGCTGACCAGCGCCACGGCGTAGAGCACCGCGAAGCTCCCGGCCAGCAAGGCGATGTCGACTCCCACCGGCCTGCCCGGGGTCGGCACGCCCAGCACGGCCAGGGCGAGCAGCGCGATCACGAGGTGCGTGCAGAACACGGGCAGCGACGCGCGGCCCAGCGTCTCGAGCGGGCGCACCCGTGGCAGGTGTCGCTCCAGCCATGGCGCGTAGTGCGTGGCCAGCACGACCAGGGAGAACAGGTCGAGCAGCCGCAGCGGCCCGAGCTGCCATTTGTCGAACAGCAGGTTCAGCGTGTCGTTGCCGGGGAACGCGGCCTGGCCGATCGCGTGGCGCCAGACGAAACCGGTGGCGGCGATCAGCCCTGCCGCCGCGATGACCGGGCGCGGGAACCGGACCTTGTCTCCGGTCGACGCGAAGCGGGAGCCCAGCCACAGGCCGACCATCCAGAGCATCTGCCAGGCGAGGATCTCGAAGGCGCCGGTCTCGGCGATGGGGATGTCGAGGCCGGTCACCGAGACGACCGCGGCGTAGAGCGCACGCCCGAGACCGAGCTGCGCGCCGATCCAGAGCGCGACGCTGCCGATCATCAACCCCCGCCAGCCGCGCCGCAGCCCGCGCACCAGCACGAGCGAACTGGCCAGCATGAACAGGATGTACATCGGCAGGATGTCGAGCAGCGGCGGGTTGTAGACCAGCAGCAGCGATCCGGCGAGCGCTTCGACAGGGTGACCGAGGTAGAACGACACGAGGTCGGTCACGGCGTTCTGCCGCGTCGCCAGGCCGATCACGGCGACCGCCGAGAACAGGAAGACGAGCAGCGCCGCCTGGCTGAGGTAGATCTTCAGCACCCGCTTCAG
>CAZZVH010000162.1:5418-7929 GCA_964657365.1 uncultured Burkholderiaceae bacterium | reverse complement strand
CGCCCGACACGTATGACCCGAAGCCGAGCCCGATGCGCTGGGCGAGCCCGATCCGTTGCAGCTTGCCGGTCGCGCCCTTCGGGAGCTCGTCGACGAACAGGATCTTCTTCGGCACCTTGTAGCCGGCGACGCGCTTCGCGACGAACTGCTGCAGTTCGCGTTCGCTGCATTCGTGGTCCTCGTGCAGCACGACCATCGCGGCGACCTCCTCGCCGAGCCGCTTGTGGGGCGCACCGAAGACGACCACCTGCGCGACGGAGACGTGGTCGAGCAGGATCTCGTCGATCTCGCGCGGGCTCACCTTCTCGCCGCCGCGGTTGATGATCTCCTTCAGGCGGCCGGTGATGCTGAGGTAGCCCTCGGCGTCCATCGCGCCCTGGTCGCCGGTGCGGAACCAGCCGTCGACGAATGCTTCCTCGTTGGCCTTCGGGTTGTTCTCGTAGCCGGCGGTGACGCTCGGGCCGCGGATGACGATCTCGCCGACGCCGCCTGCCGTCAGGAAGCTGCCGTCGTCGCCGCGGATGGCGATCTCCGGGCCGGCCGCGCGGCCGACGCTACCCGGCTTGCGCTGCTCCGGCGGCAGCGGATTCGAGGCCATCTGGTGCGCCGCTTCGGTCATGCCGTACGACTCGATCAGCGGTGCATCGAACATCGACTCGATCTGCTGGATGAGCTGCGGCGGCATGGCCGACGACGACGAGCGGACGAAGCGCAGCCGCTGGCGCGTCAGCACCGCTGCGTTGTGCTTGCCGCGGGTGGCGATCGCCAGGTGCATCGTCGGCACGGCCGAATACCAGGTCGGGTTCACCTGGTCCATCCACTTGAAGAAGCGAAGCGCGTTGAAGCCCGGCGTGCAGACCACCTGCGAGCCCGCCGACATCGGCGCGAGCAGGCCGGCGAGGAGGCCGTGGATGTGGAACAGCGGCATGATGTTCAGGCCGATGTCTTCAGGCACGAGCCGCAGCGTCGCCGCGATGTTGCGCGCCGAGGCGAACAGGTTGGCCGCCGACAGCGGCACCCGCTTGGGCTTGGACGTGGTGCCCGACGTGTGCAGCACCATCGCCACGTCGCCGGCCGCGGACGGCCCGGGATGCGCGCACGCTGCGGCAGCTGCCGGGCCGAGGCTGAACTGGCCGGCGGGCGCGCCCTCGGCCACGTGCAGCTCGATCACCTGCACGCCCAGCTTGCGCGCCGCCTCCACCGCCGGCGATGCGGAGCCGCGTTCGACGATCAGCGCCCTGGCCTGCAGGTCGTCGAGGTAGAACTCGAATTCGTCCGCCCGGTACGCGGGGTTCAGCGGCGCGCTGGCGCTCGCGCAGGCGCAGGCGAGGAAGCAGGTCGCCATCTCGGGGCCGTTCGGCAGGACGATGGCGACGCGGTCGTTGCGGCCGATGCCGGCGGCGTTGAGCGATGCGCCGGTGGCGGCCACGAGCGCACGCAGCGCACGGTAGTCGAGCGGTGCGCGGTCGAGGGCGGCGATGGCGACCGCATCGTCGGCGCCGGCCCGCAGCAGTTCCAGGATGGTCATGGTTGAATCCTTGCTTCCCGACGATTCTCACTCCATCGGCCCGATCTTTCAGGCGCAGGCATGCTCGACGATCCGTTGCCCCACCAGACCCCGGCCCTGCGCATCGCGCAGGCCTTGCTCGACGGCTTCGATCGGCACTATCGCCTCTTCAGCGAGACCAATCGCGACGCCAAGCGGCGCTTCGAGCAGGCGGACTGGGTCGGGCAGCGGCGGGCGATGCGGGAGCGCATCGAGTTCTACGACCAGCGCGTGCGCGAGACCTGGAACCGGCTGCAGACCGAGCTGGCGGCCGACCGGCTGCCGCTGGAGGTCTGGCAGCAGGCGAAGCTCCTCTACATCGGGCTGCTGATCGATCACCGGCAGCCTGAACTGGCGGAGACCTTCTTCAACTCGGTCACGACCAAGATCCTGCACCGCAGCTATTTCCACAACGACTTCATCTTCGTGCGGCCGGCGATCTCGACCTCCTACATCGAGCTCGACGAGGCGCCCGGCTCCACGTTCCGCGTCTACTACCCGGCGCTGGCGAGCTGGCGCGAGACATGGGTGCAGGTGATCCGCGACTTCGGGCTGCAGCTCGCGTTCGAGGATCTCGAGCGCGACATCGGCGACGTGGCGGACGAGCTGGAGAGCCGGCTCGGCAGCTTCGTGCCGCACGCCAACTTCCAGATCCAGGTGCTCGCCAACCTGTTCTTCCGCAACAAGGGCGCGTACGTCGTCGGCCGGATCATCAACGGCGACGCGCAGACGCCGGTCGCGCTGCCGCTGCTGCACACCGCCGAGGGCAAGCTGGCGATCGACACCGTGCTGCACACCGAAGACGACATGGAGATGCTGTTCAGCTACGCGCGCGCGTACTTCCTGGTCGACATGCCGGTGCCGAGCGCCTATGTCCAGTTCCTGCGCAGCTTCATGCCGGGCAAGCCCCGGGCCGAGATCTACAGCGCCGTCGGGTTGCACAAGCAGGGCAAGAACAGCTTCTA
>CAZZVH010000162.1:0-5318 GCA_964657365.1 uncultured Burkholderiaceae bacterium | reverse complement strand
GCCGGCGACGCCGAGGCGATCGGGCGCGTGACGATCGAGTACGGCAACGCCATCAAGGACCTGGTGGCCGCCGACATCTTTCCCGGCGACATGCTGTGGAAGAACTTCGGCATCACGCGGCAAGGCAAGGTCGTGTTCTACGACTACGACGAGATCGAGTACCTCAGCGACTGCGATTTCCGGCACGTGCCGCCCCGGGACGACGCCGCGCCGGCATCGGGCGAGCCGTGGTTCGAGGTCGGCCCGAAAGACGTCTTTCCCGAAACCTTCGGACGCTTCCTGCTCGGCAACGCCGTCGTCCGGCAGGCGTTCCTGCAGCACCATCCCGAGCTGCTCGACCCGGCGTACTGGAGCCTGCACAAGGAGCGCATCTTGCGCGGCGCCGTGCTCGACGTCTTCCCGTACGACACGCAGCGCCGCTTCGTGAACCGGCGTGCGCCCGAGCCCTAGACGGGCGCCTCCGCCGGCGCTTGCCCGGCCACCCGCATGGGCACGGCCGCGCCGCTCAACGCTGCGCTGAATGTGTCGACGTATTCCGGGTTCTGCTCCAGGTCCAGGACGCCGGCGAGCCGGAGCTTGCCGAGGACACGTGCGTTCGCTTCGCACAACACGACGCGCACGCCGCGCCGGTGCAGCTTGGCGACGACCTCGGAGAGGGTCTGTATTCCCGTGATGTCCATGAACGGGACGTCACGCAACCGGATGATCAGGATCTTCGGATCGGTGTGGGTGCCGAGCAGGGCGCTCTCGAACTTGTCGACGGCGCCGAAGAACATCGGGCCCGCGATCTCGTAGACCAGCACGCCGGGCGGCAACCCGGCAAACCCGCGCTCCTCCAGTTCGTCCGCGAGCGCCGTCGCGTCGACCTGGCTCGTCACGACCGACTCCGACATGCGCCGGAGGAACTGCAGGATCGACAGGATCACGCCGACGTTCACGGCGACGACGAGATCGGCGAAGACCGTCAGCAGGAAGGTGATCACGAGGATGGCCCTGTCGGCCGTCGGCGCCTTGGCGAGGATGAAGGCGAAGTGCTTCGGCTCGCTCATGTTCCATGCGACCACGAACAGGATGGCGGCGAGCGCGGCGAGAGGGATGCTGGAAGCGAGCGGGGCCAGGACCATCAGGACCATGACCAGGGTCGCGACGTGGATCAACCCGGCCAGCGGGCTGGTGCCGCCGTTCCGGATGTTGGTAGCCGTCCGGGCGATCGCGCCGGTCGCCGCGAATCCGCCGAAGAGCGGCGTCAGCATGTTCGCGATGCCTTGGCCGACCAGCTCCTGGTTCGAGTCGTGCCGCGTCCCGGCCATGCCGTCCGCGACGACGGCGGAGAGGAGCGATTCGATGGCGCCGAGCATGGCGATCGTGAAGGCAGGCCCGAGCAGCGTGAGCACCTGACCGACGGATGTCTCGGGCAGGCTGAACGACGGCAGGCCCATCGGAATCCCTCCGAAGGCACTGCCGATCGTGGCGACGCCGGGAAACCGGAAGATCGATTGCAGCAGCGTCGCCGCCACCATGGCGATCAGCGGACCGGGAATGCGTGACAGGACCTTGAGGCGAGGCGAACAGAGCACGAGGGCGAGGCTGAGCACAGCCAGGCCGAGCGTCGCCCACTGGAATTGCGGCAGCACCTCCACCAGGTGCCAGAGCTTGTCGTGGAAGTGTTCGCCCGACACCTTGGGCAGGCCGAGGAAGTCCTGCCACTGGCCGACGAAGATGATCACGCCGATGCCGGAGGTGAAGCCGACGATGACCGGCGCCGGGATGAACTTGATGACGCCGCCCAGGCGCGCCAGACCCATGAGGACGAGCATGACGCCGGCCATGAGGGTCGCCACCTGCAGCCCGGCGATGCCGTACCTGGCGGTGACGCCGGAAAGGATGGCGATGAACGCACCCGTCGGCCCGGCGATCTGCAGCCGGCTCCCGCCGAGGATCGACACCGCCGCGCCGCCGATGATCGCGGTGTAGATGCCTTGCTCGGGGCGGGCGCCCGATGCGATGGCGAACGCCATCGCCAGCGGAAGAGCCACCACGCCGACGATGACGCCGGCGACGATGTTGGGAAGCAGGCTCTTCCTGGAGAACAGGCCGTCTCGTCGCGCCTGCACGAATGCGATCATCGGTATTGTGGTCCCACATCCACTCCGTTCCCGCCTGGTCGAGAGACCGCACGCCGCGCTCCTCCTCGTCGTGGCCATCGTGGCCGGCCTCGTCGGGGCCGACGCCACGTCGTCCGGCCGGCATCCCGCACTGCGCGCGCTGCCCGCCCGCATGGCCTGGGCATGGGAGCGCGAGGAGGATCTGCGCTGGCTGCCGCAGGACGCCGGCGTCGCCTATGTCGCCACCAGCCTCTGGCTCGAAGGCGACAAGGTGGTGGTCCATCCGCGCGGCCACGCGCTGCTGCTGCGCCCGACCACCGCGGCCGTTCCCGTCGTGCATGTCGACGCATCCTGGCGGGCGCCGCCGGTCATGTCCGCGGCACAGCGCGATGCGATCGTCGCCGCCCTGGAGTCGGCGGCAACGCACTCGACCGCGCGCGTGGTCCAGCTCGACTTCGAGGCACGGCTCTCGCAACGCGCTTTCCTGGCCGAGGTCGTGCGACAGGCCCGTCTGAGCTTGCCGACCGACGTCGCGCTCTCCGTCACGGCGCTCGCGTCCTGGTGCGCCGGCGATGCCTGGATGCGCGGCTTGCCGGCCGACGAGATCGTGCCGATGGCATTCCGCATGTCGCGCGACAGCGGGCGGCTGCGCGCCTTGCTGGCCGACCATGGAGGGTTCGCGGCGCCGAAGTGCGGCGATGCCATCGGCACGGCGACCGACGAGCCGCTGGCCGGCCTGAACGCGCCTCGACGCTATGTCTTCTCCGCACGGCCCTGGACGATCGAGGCCTGGCGGACGCACCCCTTCTGACCATCAGGAGCTATTGAATGAACTTGCGCGCACTGGCCGTCGCAGCGTCTCTGTCCCTCTCCTTGTCCTTGCCTTTCGCCGCCTGCGCCAGCGGAGGCGACGGCTTCGTCGACGACCTCTACGTGCCGCTGTACCAGGTCCCGGAGCCGGAGTTCAAGGCCTATGCCGCCGGCAACCTCGGCGTCGTCGGCGGCGAGTTCTTCCGGGTCTATCGCGTTCTCGCGTGGCGCGCGTTGCATGGAACCGTGCTGTCGCCCCAGGACGTCGACAAGCTCGGCCTGAACGGCTGGCGCGTCGGCGACACGGGCGATCAGCCGGGCGACGGCGTGAAGGAATGGTTGATGCAGCGCAAGGCCGTCGTGGGCGATGGACGCGACCTGCCCATCTTCGCCGTCGAGGTGACGGGGCGGAACTACGTGACCTACGTCAATTGCCCGGCGGACGCGTTGCGCCGAGCCGCGGCGACGCTGCAGGACCGCGCCAAGACGCACGGTGCGGCAGGCGCGAAGGCATGGCTGGCGGGCCAGGATGCGGTGTTCGCCAATTGTTCGGCCGCCGGCGTGCAGAAGGGTGCCGACTGGGTCGCCCCGGAGCCTGTGCTCCCGGCAGATGCCGATGCCGCCGCACCGCCATGGCTTCGCGCCGATCGCTCCTACCAGACGGCCGCGGCGCTGTTCTATGCCGGCCGCTTCGCCGATGCACGCGAGCGCTTCCTGGCCATCGCGGCCGACACGCATTCGCCATGGCAGCCCCTGGGGGGTTACCTGGCGGCCCGCTGCCTGATCCGCCAAGCCACGCTCAGCGGCACGCACGACACCGACGCCGCGGCTGCGGGCGCCGCGAGCCGGATGCTCGTGCAGGCCCGAGCCGAGCTCGCACGCCTCTCGGCCACCGACCCGACGGCGGCGCGTCTCCTCGGTTGGGTCGACGTGCAGGTGCGACCCGCAGAGCGGGCTGCCGAGCTGGCGCGGGCGCTCGAGAGCGGCCCGCTCTCGAGCCCCGAGCGCGTCTCGATGCTCAACGACTACCTGCGGCTGATGGACGTCCTCGACGTCACCGACGGCCTGTCGGAATCGGCGCAGCCGATGACGGCCTGGATCGGCCTCATGCAGTCGGCCGTCAACCCGGTCGCAACCGATGCGCAGCGCAGCGCCACCGCCGGCCAGGCTCGAACGCACTGGCAGCGCGACCACGACGTGGCGTGGCTCCTGCCGCTCTTCATCCAGGCCCGGCGCCTCGCCGACCTCGAGCCGGAGGAACTGCGCACCGCGCACGCAGCGGCGACGACGTCGCCGGCGTGGCAGACGCTCCATTGGCACCTGGCGCGTCTGGAGCTGGTGTCGGGCAGCCCGGTCGAGGCCGACGGATCCATCGACGCAACGCTCGCCATGACGACGTTGGCGACGAGCACGCGCAACCGCTGGCTGCAGCTCAAGCTCGCGAGTGCGCGCAGCGTCGAGGCCATGCTGGCGGCGGCTCCGCGCACCGTCCCGCAGCCCGAGCGCACGGCCCGGGTCCCCATCCCGGACGAAGGCAAGGCAGATCCGGTCCAGGGGACGGACGGCGACTTCGCGCGGCGCGTGTACCGCAACCTGCCGCTGAGCCGGCTGGCGGCGATGGTCGGGCGATCCGACTACCCGCCGGAGATGCGTACCGCCTTGGTCGAGGTGGTCTTCGCACGTGCGCTGACGCTGGGAGACTGGGCCGTCGCCGATCGTGTCTCCGATCAGGTGGCATCGACGCGCCAGACCACGCAGGGGCTCTACCGGCGCTATCGATCGGCCCGGACGCAGCGCGACAGGAGGATCGCCGCCGACCTGATCCTGGTCAATTCACCCGAGTTCAATCCGTCGGCGGTCAGCGATGCCGGCGGCATTCTCTATTGGGGCTGTCACGACAACGATGGCAGGGGCGACGGGTTGGGCCCGGACCCGGTCATGGCGGTTCCGGCCCAGTTCCTGACCGACGCGGAACAATCGCAGCTGAACGCCGAGCGCGCGGAGCTGGCCGCGTTGCCGGTGCGCACGCGCTGGCTCGCCGACCCGCTCCTCGCCTGGGCGGCCACGAAGCCGGACATCGTCGAGGCCCCGAAGGCGCTCCACTTCCTCGTGGCGAGCACGCGCCTGGAATGCAGCAGCGACCGGGCGAAGCCGAACGGGCCGACCCCGTCGCGCAAGGCGTTCGACCTGCTGCACGCGCTGTGGCCGGACAGCGAATGGGCCGGGTCGACGCCGTACTGGTTCTAGGGTCGATCCATCGGGCGGATCGAGAATGGCGCGACATCAAAGGAGACTCACGATGATCCCTTTCCGCATCGCTCTCGCCGCTGCCCTCGCTCTCGCCGCGCTGCCCCTCGTCGCAGAAGCGCAGATCAGGATCGGCGTGACCCTTTCGTCGACCGG
>CAZZVH010000161.1:0-7940 GCA_964657365.1 uncultured Burkholderiaceae bacterium | reverse complement strand
AGATCAAGGACTGGGTGCTCGCCAACGTGCGCGGCACGGTGCAGGCCGACATCCTCAAGGAAGACCAGGGCCAGAACACCTGCATCTTCTCGACCGAGTTCTCGCTCAAGGTGATGGGCGACATCGCCGAGTACTTCGTCGCCCACCAGGTGCGCAATTTCTACTCGGTGAGCATCTCCGGCTATCACATCGCCGAGGCCGGCGCGAACCCGATCAGCCAGCTCGCGTTCACGCTCTCGAACGGCTTCACGTTCGTCGAGGCCTATCTCGCGCGCGGCATGAAGATCGATGACTTCGCACCGAACCTGTCGTTCTTCTTCTCGAACGGCATGGATCCGGAATACACCGTGATGGGCCGCGTTGCGCGGCGCATCTGGGCGGTGGCGATGCGCGACCGCTACGGCGCCAACGAGCGCAGCCAGAAACTCAAGTATCACGTGCAGACGAGCGGGCGCTCGCTGCACGCGCAGGAAGTGCAGTTCAACGACATCCGCACCACCCTGCAGGCGCTGATCGCCATCTACGACAACTGCAACTCGCTGCACACCAACGCGTTCGACGAGGCGATCACCACGCCCACCGAAGACAGCGTGCGCCGGGCGATGGCGATCCAGCTCATCATCAACCGCGAGTGGGGCCTGGCGAAGAACGAGAACCCGAACCAGGGCGCCTTCGTCATCGACGAGATGACCGAGCTGGTGGAAGAAGCGGTGCTCGCGGAGTTCGAGAAGATCGCCGAGCGTGGCGGCGTGCTGGGCGCGATGGAGACCGGCTACCAGCGCGGCAAGATCCAGGAAGAGTCGATGCATTACGAGATGCTGAAGCACTCGGGCGAGTACCCGATCGTCGGCGTCAACACCTTCCGCAACCCGCATGGCGATGCCGCTCCGGCGCACGTCGAGCTGCAGCGCTCGACCGAGGCGGAGAAGCAGGGCCAGCTGACGCGGCTCGCCGCCTTCCACGCCCGCCACGCCGATGCGTCGCCGGCCATGCTCCGGCGGCTGCAGGACGCCGTCATCGCCAACGCCAACGTGTTCGACGTGCTGATGGACGCCGTGCGCGTCTGCTCGCTCGGCCAGATCACCGACGCGCTGTTCGCCGTCGGCGGACAGTACCGGCGGAGCATGTAGGCGACGTCGCGATGGGCCCGCTCGCCGGACTGCGCGTGCTCGAGTTCGAAGCGATCGGGCCCGGCCCGTTCGCGGCGATGATGCTGGCCGACATGGGCGCCGACGTGCTCCTGGTCGATCGCCCCGCGCACGCCAGCCTCGGCTTCGGCGGAGACCGCGCCTCGGATGTCATGCTGCGCGGTCGCCGCTCGGTCACGCTCGATCTCAAGAGCCCGCAGGGCGCCGAGGCCGCGCTGCGCCTGGCAGAGAAGGCAGACGCGATCGTCGAAGGCTTCCGGCCCGGGGTCATGGAGCGACTCGGTCTCGGCCCCGACGTCGTGCTGGCGCGCAACACGCGTCTCGTCTACGGCCGCATGACCGGCTGGGGCCAGGACGGCCCGCTGGCGCAACGTGCCGGCCACGACATCAACTACGTCGCGTTGTCCGGTGCGCTGCATGCGATCGGCCGGGCCGGCTCGGCGCCGGTGCCGCCGCTCAACCTCGTCGGCGACTTCGGCGGCGGCGGCATGCTGCTCGCGTTCGGCATCGCCTGCGGCGTGATCGAAGCGCGTGCCAGCGGCCGCGGCCAGGTGATCGACGCCGCCATGGTCGACGGCGCCTCGGTGCTCACCACCATGTTCCACGGCATGCTCGCCAACGGCCAGTGGAGCGAGGAGCGAGGCGCCAACGTGCTCGACTCCGGCGCGCCCTGGTACGACACCTACCCGACGAGCGACGGCAAGTTCGTCTCGATCGGCGCCATCGAGCCGAAGTTCTTCGCCGCGCTGGTCGATCGGCTGGGCCTCGACCCTGAGGAGGTCGGCGCGCAGAACGACCGTGCCGGGTGGCCTGCCCTGCGCGAGCGCATCGCCGCCCGCTTCGGGACGCGTACGCGCGACGCCTGGTGCGACGTCTTCGCCGGATCCGACGCCTGCTTCGCACCGGTGCTGACATTCGGCGAATCGCGCGCGCATCCGCACGGCGCCGCCAGGCACTCGACGGTGGAGCTCGGCGGCATCGCCCAGCCGGCTCCTGCGCCGCGTTTCTCTCGCACGCCCGGGAGCGCCCGCAGACCACCGCCGGAGCGCGGTGGCGACGGTCGCGCGGCGTTGCGCGACTGGGGCATGGGGCACGTCGAGATCGATGCGCTCGCCCGGATGGGAATGGGGTTCCTCGACTGACGCCGCGATCGGTGTCGCCCGATCACCGGTGCCGCCACTTCAGTGCGGCGCCGCCTCCTCGAGCGTCCACGCACCGCCGGCGTCGAGCGTCGCGGCGCCGTCGTCGCGCAGCTTGAGCAGGTGCGCAGTGAGCGAGCGCATCGCCATCGGGTGCAGCTTCGCAGGCACGTCGGCATAGACCGTGGGCAGCAGCGTCGACGCGGGTGACGGACCGAGGCCGCGCAAGGCGTCGATCACCTTCGCTTCGCGCGCCAGCCGGTGGGCGATGATCTTTTCCATCGCCCGGCGCGGCGCGTCCATCAGGAAGCCGTGGCCGGGCGCCAGCCAGTCGAGTTCCAGCGCGAGCAGCGACCGCAGCGACTCGACGTAGGCTCGCATGTCGCCGTCGGGCGGGTTGATGACGACCGTCGATGCCTGCATGACGTGGTCGCCGGTGAAGAGCGTCTTCTCTTCCTCGAGCAGGTAGCACAGGTGGTTCGAGGCGTGGCCGGGCGTGTGGACGGCCGCGAGCGTCGTCGTCGGGCCGAGCGCGATGCGTTCGCCGCCGTGCAGCGTCACGTCCGGTGCGAAGGTCGCGTCCTGCCACTCGCGGTGGGCCGAGACGAGACCGTGCACCGTGGCGCCGGTGCGCTCCCGCAGTGCGACGGTGGCCGGCGAATGATCGGTGTGGGTGTGCGTCGCGAAGATGCGCGTGATCGGCCCGGGCGCCGCCGCCAGCACCGCCTCGACATGCGCGTCGATGGCCGGCCCCGGATCGATGACCGCCCAGTCGCCGTTCGTCTCGCCGACCAGGTAGGTGTTCGTGCCGGGCCCGGTCATCATGCTGCCGTTGCCCGCGGTGACCCGGACGACACGCGCCGACAGCCGCACGGCACGGCCGGCGAGCAGATCGTAGAAGCCGTGGCCGCGACCCTCCGGATCGATCCGGCCGAGCTCGGTCCAGGCCGGCTCGTCGGGCAGCACCGGCCTCGGGCCCTGGCCTCCGCCGGCGACGCGCGGCACGGTGAGCGGAACCTCGCGCTGACCGGCGGCCCAGGCCACGACCGATGCGGCGTCGGGAAAGCGGCCCAACAGCTCGAGCGTCTTCCGCGTGGGCGTGAGCAACTTGAGCGCTGCGCTTCGAGACAACGCGTCGGCGGGCGTCGACCAGCGCTGCTCGACCATCTCGGTGCCATCGCACAGCGCCGTCTGCCCGGGCGGGGCGATGGCGACGAAGAAGCGGGTGTCGTAGCGCTTGGCCAACCCGCGCGGAGTGATCCAGTGGCTGAGATAGAGCAGACGAGCCGCGTCCAGCCGGATCCCTTGCGATTCGCAGAAGTGCGCGATGTCGTGCGCGCCGTCGTGGAGCGACGTCCGCCAGGAAGCAAGGCGGCTGGACGCGTCCCCGTCCAGGGCGACACCGTTGTCGTCGACAGCGAACAGCAGCCCCGATTCCTCGAAGCACTCCCTGATCGCCGCGACCCAGTAGTCGAGACCGCCGCTGTCGAGACCGAGCCGACGGCTCGCTTCGGTGTCGACGAGCCCGGAGCAGGCAGCGTGCGCACGTCGGTCGCCCGCATCGACGATGCCGCCGGGGAAGACCCAGGCTCCGCTCGTGTGGTCTGCACCGTCCGCGCGATGGCACAACAAGGTCTCGAGGCTACCTGCGCCGTCGCGGATCACGACAAGAGTCGAGGCCTCGCGCGGCGGGCGCTCGCCGGCGGTCGTTGCATGGGGAGCCGAGGGATCGGCGACGTCGGACACGGTCAGTACCAGAGTGAAGGATCGAGTGTGGCACGACGCGCCTCGGGAGAACCCGCGTCGGATGCGTCCGACAGCGCATCCCCCGTCCACCCGACATGGGGTACGCCGAGCCGCCTATCGCCCGCGCACCGGCACGCCCTGATGATTCGTTCCAACGCGGGCCCCTCGGATCAGCCGAAGAGTTCAGCGTCCAACCAGGAGTTCACATGCTTCACTATGCTGTCGTATTTTTCGTGATCGCCCTGATCGCGGCGCTGTTCGGCTTCGGCGGCATTGCCGCCGGTGCGGCCGGTATCGCCAAGATCCTGTTCGTGGTCTTCATCATCCTCGCCATCGCGTCCTTCCTGTTCGGCCGCAACCGAGGCTTGTAGAACGCCGTCGACGCCAGACGTCGACAAGAGCCCCGCACCGCCTCAGGCGATGCGGGGCTTTTTCATGCCCGGGCTGAGAGTGCAGCGATGGTCGCGACCGCGGCCGCTGGCGCGCGCTCCTTGGCACCGCTGATGTAGAAGAGAAAGACGTCGCGCGGGCTGGCGCGCTCGACGGGGCCGGGCGACACCGTCGGCAATGCCGGCACGTCACCGGTCGACCAGCGCTTCGCGCAGTCGGCCCAGAAGGCGATCCTGTCCGGGGCGTAGCCGGTCGGCTGCGACGTGTCGGTCTTCATCAGGCGGCCGTAGACGAAGTCGCTCGTGACATCGGCGAACGATGGATGGGTATCGGAATCGGCGAACACCACGGCCACCCGATGTCGGCGCGCCAGTGCGACGAATTCGGGCACCATGAAGCTGCGGTGTCGCACTTCGACCGCGTGGCGCAGCGTCACGCCCTCGTGCACGCCGGGAAGCAGCGCCAGAAAAGCGCCGAAATCGTCCGGATCGAACGCCTTGGTGGGCATGAACTGCCAGACGATCGGACCCAGCTTGTCGCCAAGCTCGGTCAGGCCGCTGGCCATGAACCGGCCGATCGATTCGCCCGCCTCGCCGAGGATGCGCCGGTTGGTCGAGTACATCGACGCCTTGACGCTGAACACGAAGCTCGCGGGAGTCGCGTCCCGCCACTTCGCGAAGCTTTCCGGCTTCTGGAGGCGATGGTAGGTCGCGTTGATCTCGATCGCCGTGAGTTTCCCGCTCGCGTACTCGAGCTCCCGGGCCTGTGCGAGACCCTTGGGATAGAAGTTTTCGCGCCAGGGCGGGTAGCTCCAGCCACCCGTGCCGATGCGGATCGTTCCGGCCGGCGTCACCATGGGCGCCGGCCCGGAACGTCAGACGCGATGGAACGAATCGGCATCGAGATGGACGCGGTCTCCGACCTGCAGATTGCCGACGCTCTGGCGGTCGTACGTTCGCGTGCTGCCGTTGTCGAGACGAACGCTGACACGGTAGCCGGTCACCCCTTCGCGGTGGTTCCGCTCGATGTTGTTGCCGGCGACCGCGCCGCCGACCGCGCCCAGGCCGGTCATCGCTGCCCGACCCGCGCTGTGGCCGAACTGGTTGCCGACGACGGCGCCGAGCACGCCGCCGATCACCGCGCCGGCGCCCGAGCCCTGGGGCCGGTCGCGAATGGGCTCGATGCTTTCCACGGAGCCGATGTTATTCCGGTCGACCGGCCGCGCTTCGGCGACACGGCGCTCCGGTGCCGGAGCATAGGCCGGTGCCTGCTGCACGTCGGTCGGCGCAGGTCGGGCATCGCCGTACTGCGGCTGCGCCTGCCGCGACGGCACAGGGTAGGCCGGCGCTGCGGCCAACGGTGCGGGACCAGCTTGCGGCATCGCAGTGGTTGGCTGCACCTGCGCGAGCGGCGGCGCCACGGTCTGGTCGGACGGAGCCGGCGTCGTCGCCTGCGCCGTGGTGGCCGGTGCGCCGCCGACAAGCGCGTTCGCGTCCGGGCCGGCGTGCGGTCCGCACGCGGTCAGCGCAACCGCGGCGATCGCGGCCGTGATGGCGCTGGCGGCAGCCAGCGATCGGGGGCGTGGCGTGGTGTTCGTGGTGGTCATGGCTGTCTCCAATCATCGAAGCGACGGCGGTGCCGATCGCGATGGCTGAACGATGCCGCAGCGGCAGCGACAGCGCTGCCCGCCACCCCCGCAATGGCGCGTAGGTCGGCGCCTCGCCATCGGTACGGCGCGCATTGCCGGGTGCCGTCGGTCGTCAAATCGTCACGGGCCGCGAATAAATTCGCGGCATGGATTGGCGCACTGTAGGTTCGTTCCTACCACTGACCGATGGGTTGGCCGATAGTCAAGTTGGCGAGGGCATCGGACAGTGCCCTCGGATCACGGCGCGTCAGGTGCGCGACAGGAGCAGGACCATGACGAACGATGCCGACTGGGTGGAAGACGTGAGGCGCTGGGTCGCCGGAACGAACGCGGTGTCCCGCATCGGCGAGCCTGTCGACAACACGGAAGCGATGGCGCTCGGCTACGAAGCCGCCCACCCGGCTCTCCAGGCGCGTCACTGGCCCGAAGCGGTGCAGAGCGGATTCGGCGACGGGATCTAAGTCGTCGAACACGCCGTCTCGCCGGCGTCCTACCTGATCGCGCCCCCGTAGCGCGCGATCGTCAACCCCTCCAGATCGATACCGGCAGCCCGTCCCGACATCACGTCCGCCATCACCCGGCCGGTGCCGGCGGCCATCGTCCAGCCGAGCGTGCCGTGGCCCGTGGCCAGGAACAACCTGGCAATGGGCGTGGCGCCGATCACCGGTGTTCCGTCGGGAGTCATCGGCCGCAAGCCGCACCAGAATTCCGCTCGGTCGACGTCGCCGCCTCTGGGGAACAAGTCGCTCACGACGTGCGTCAGCGTCTGTCGACGGGCGTCGTGCAGCTTCAAGGAGTAGCCCGCGAGTTCCGCAGTGCCGCCGACACGGATGCGGTCGCCGAGGCGAGTCACCGCCACCTTGTGCGTCTCGTCCATCACCGTCGATTCGGGCGCGCAGGCCGGGTCGAGGATGGGCACGGTGATGGAATAGCCTTTCACCGGGTACACGGGAATGCGCACGCCGACCGGCCGCAGCAACAGCGGCGAATGGCTGCCGAGCGCGACCAGGTACGCGTCGGCGACGAGCGTTTCCTCGGCGTCGCCTCCGGTGCGCACCACCGCTCCATCGATCGCATCGCCTGTCCGGACGAGCGCCTGGATCGCCGTGCCGAACCGGAAACGAACGCCGCGCTCCACGGCCAGCGCAGCCAGCCGCTGCGTGAACTTGAAGCAGTCGCCGGTTTCGTCGCCCGGCAGGAGCAGGCCGCCGACGAACTTGTCGCGCACGTTGGCCAGCGCCGGCTCGTGGCGGATGCAGCCGGCGCGGTCGAGCAGCTCGAAGACGACGCCGCTCTCGCGCAGCACGGCGATGTCGCTGGCGCTGCCGTCGAACTGCTTCTGGGTGCGGAAGAGCTGCAGCGTGCCCTGGGTCCGCTCGTCGTAGGTGATCCCCGTCGCCGCGCGCAAGGCGCGCAGGCAATCGCGGCTGTACTCGGCCAGGCGCACCATCCGGGTCTTGTTGATCTCGTAGCGGGCCGCCGTGCAGTTGCGCAGCATCGCGATGACCCAGGCCACGAACACGGCGTCGATGTGCGGCCGGATGACGAGCGGCCGATGGTGCATCGCCAGCCACTTGATCGCCTTCAGCGGCACGCCCGGGCCGGCCCAGGGTGCCGAGTAGCCCGGCGAGACCTCGCCCGCGTTGGCGAAGCTGGTCTCAAGGGCCGGTGCCGCCTGCCGGTCGACGACCGTCACGTCGTGGCCGGCGCCGGCCAGCTCGTAGGCGGCGGTGACGCCGATGACGCCCGCGCCCAGCACGAGGACCTTCATGTCCGCATCGGCAGCACGCGTGCAGCGCCCGCCAGGGTCTTGCGTCGTCGATCGGCGTGGAGCGGAGCGTCGCGACCAGGGACTTCTGGGCCTGCTTC
>CAZZVH010000160.1:0-7960 GCA_964657365.1 uncultured Burkholderiaceae bacterium | reverse complement strand
ACAGGCCGCCGCCGATCTGCGCGATGCTGAACGCGGCAGCCGCGTCGACGCCATGGCCCAGGACGGCGATGCACAGCGCCGCGGTGGCGAACAGGGCATGCGCGTAGACGAGGGTCAGGTTCTCCTGCAGCCAGGGCGGGGCCTCGGCTTCGGGACGGGCGTTGCGGACGGTCAACATGAAGATCTCCTGTTGACTGAATAACGCAATCCCGATCCGAAAGCGGACATTTGCGCGCGGCCACGGCCGGTTCCAGCGCCGCGACGCCTGGCAGAACAAGCCCGCGGGCGCGGGCGGTCGACTACTGGAAGAACTTCACCGCGCTGAGCAGCGTGCGGTACACGCCCCAGGCCAGCGGGAGGCCGACCAGCGCCCAAGCCAGCCCGACGGGCATCGACCAGCCCGCTGCCCGGCCATCGGCGGCGGCGCCGCCCGGCATGTTGTCCGACGCCGCTGCGCGGTCGCGGGCCAGGTGCTTCTCCGTCTCGAGCTCGGTTTCGCTCATGAAATGCCTGCTGGCGATCGGGCGGATCAGCAGGTTGCAGACGAAGCCGACGGCCAGCATGCCGACGAGGATGAACATGGTCTGGTTGTAGACCTGCTCGCGCGGGATGCCGAGGCCGAGCTGGTACTCGCGCATGTAGTTGACGACCACCGGCCCGAGGATGCCGGCGGTGGCCCAGGCGGTGAGGAGCCGCCCGTGGATGGCGCCCACCATCTGCGTGCCGAACAGGTCGGCCAGGTAGGCCGGCACGGTCGCGAAGCCGCCGCCGTACATGCTGAGGATGATGCAGACGCCGCCGACGAACAGCGCCAGGTTGCCGGCGCCGGCGCTCGCCGGCAGGCTCGCGTAGAGCAGGCCGCCGAGCAGGAAGAAGACGGAGTAGGTCGCCTTTCGGCCGAGCCTGTCCGACAGGCTGGCCCAGAAGAAGCGACCGCCGATGTTGAACAGGCTGATGAGCGCCGCGAACCCTGCCGCGACGCCGGCGATGGCGCTGAGCTGCCCCTTGTCGAGCTCGCCGAAGCGCTTGTCCAGGCCGACGAGATGGCCGCCGAAGACCTCCTGCAGCATCGGGCTCGCCATGCCGATCACGCCGATGCCGGCGCTGACGTTCATGCACAGCACCATCCAGACCAGCCAGAACTGCGGAATGCCCCAGACCCTGCGCACATGGACGTGGCCGTGCGTGATCATGGTGTTGGTCGAGGCGCTCGCGGGAGCCGTCCAGCCTGCCGGCTTCCAGCCACCCGGAGGGATGCGGTAGCCGAACGCGCCGACGAGCATGGCGGCCATGTAGAGGCATCCCATCACGACGAAGGTCTGCATCACGCCGACGTCGGTCGGGCTGGCGAACCGCTTGATGAGGTCGGCCGCCAGCGGCGAGCCGATCATGGCGCCGCCGCCGAAGCCCATGATCGCCATGCCGGTGGCCATGCCGCGCCGGTCGGGGAACCACTTGATGAGCGTGCTGACGGGGCTGATGTAGCCCAGGCCCAGGCCGATGCCGCCGATCACCCCGGAGCCGAGGATCATCAGCCAGAACTGGTGCGTCGCGATGCCGAGGGCCGACACCAGCATGCCGCCGCCCCAGCAGAACGCGGCGACGACGCCGGCCTTGCGCGGGCCGACGCGCTCGAGCCAGCCGCCCCAGATGGCGGCGGAGCAGCCCAGGAAGACGAAGAACAGCGTGTACATCCAGCCGAGCGTGGCGATGCGCCAGTCGCAGGTGGTGGTGAAGAGCTCGGACCAGAAGGTCACGTCCTTGCCGCAGGACACCGGGCTGTTGATGCCGATCGCCTTCGACAGCGGGAGCCAGAACACCGAGAACCCGTAGGCCATGCCGATGCACAGATGGATCGCCAGCGCCGCCGGCGGCACCAGCCAGCGGTCGAAGCCGGCACCGGCGATGGTGCGTTCCTTGGCTAGCAGGCCGGACGAGGATGCGGTTGCGGGAGGCGCGAGGGCGTCTGTGGCAGCTGGCATGGAGTCTCCTGGATGTCGGTCGATCGACCTGCCCGATCTGCGCCGGGCCATCGCACTATCAGGGGGCCTTCGTCGAAGTCAATTGCCGTTTGCACGAGCGGGCACGCCGTCTGTCGGCAAGCCGTCGACACCGGCCCGGTCGACCGGTCGAACGCTAACGCGAGAACCTGATCCGGGCACCGGGGGAAGGCGGGGTCACGTCCATCAGGACATGGCCGTCGACGCTGTAGAAGCGCCAGCAGAAGTCTTCGATCTGCATGATCCGGTAGTCGATGTGGACGCAGAAGCTGGCGTCGTCCCGCACCGTCCATTCACCCTTGCCCTGCCTGTAGTGCGGATTGAAGCTTCCGGCGCCGGCCGAGAACCGCGAAGACCACAGCTGGCCGCCGGGATCGTTCGTCCAGCGCCGGCCACTGTTGTCGGCGCGCAGCCATTCGACGCTCGTTCCGGTCACCATCTTCAGCACCTCTTCCCTGGAGAGCGGCTGGGCGTGGCGAGCCTCGATCGCCTCGAGCGTCAGGGGCTCCTCGTCGGGGAAGACCTGCGCGGTGGCCAGCCCGGCCCAGCCGAGCAGCGTGGCGACAACGACTGACTTGACCACGCTTCTCAACATCGCGTCCTCCTGTCGGGCCGAAGGACTATCGGCGGGCCGTCGTGGAAGTCAATTGCCGTTTGCACGCGCGGGGCCGCGCTCGCCGCTTCGAAAATTCCTACGCGCGTTCGGCACCTCGGCCGCTCCATCGTTTCGACGTCCCGCCATAACGTCGCTCGCTCATCAATGGCCCCTGGGCCCGAGGAGACGACATGAACGACAGCCGCGTCATCGACCGCGATCCTTCCAACCGCGATCCCATCACCAACGCGCCGGGTGCCCATCCGGTCGGCGTCGGCATCGGCGCGGCCGTCGCCGGCGCGGCGCTCGGCATGGGCACGGCTGCGGCCACCGGTGCAGCCGTGGGCTCCGCGGCAGGGCCCATCGGAACCGTGGTCGGCGCTGCCATCGGCGCAGTGGCCGGCGGCCTGATCGGCAAGGGTGTCGCCGAACACTACGACCCGACGGTGGAAGGCCGTCACTGGCGCGACAACCATGCGAGCGAGCCGTACTACGACGCGAACTACAGCTACGACTCCGACTACGCGCCGGCATATCGCCTGGGTGGCACCGCGCGCCAGAAGTTCGCCGGCAAGTCGTTCGACGATGTCGAAGGCCATCTGGCTTCCGAGTGGGACACGGCCCGCGGCCGGTCGTCCATGTCGTGGGAGCACGCCAGGGACGCCACCCGGGCAGGCTGGAATCGCATCGCAGATTGAGCGAGGCTGTTCTGGCGGTAGCGAAGTGAGCAGACCGGCCAGGGGCATCCCGACTGCCTATGTGCACCTCATTGCACAGCGCAGTCGGGTCGTCGACGGCGCAGACGCGATCACCGATGTCCCGGCGCCCGCTCCAACCGGCCCGCAAGGCGATTCAGCAGAATGACCAAAGCCCATCTCCCACGCTCCAGTTGCGGAGTCGCCGGCCTGGACGACATCCTGCACGGCGGCCTGTTGCCCAACCGGCTCTACCTGCTGGACGGGAATCCGGGAGCAGGCAAGACCACACTGGCGTTGCAATACCTGCTCGAAGGCCGCCGTCTGGGCGAGCGCTGCCTGTATGTGACGCTGTCGGAGACCCGTGAAGAGCTCGCGGCTGGCGCCGCGTCGCACGGCTGGGACCTGACCGGGATCGACGTCCTCGAGCTGATCGCCGACGAGACCGAGCTCGATGCCGACGAGCAGCTCACCATGTACCACCCGTCGGAGATCGAACTGACCGAGACGACCCGCAAGATCATCCGTGAAGTGGAGCGCCTGCGGCCCGTCCGGATGGTGCTGGATTCGTTGTCCGAAGTGCGGCTGCTGGCGCAAAGTTCGCTGCGCTATCGCCGCCAGATCCTCGCACTGAAGCAATTCTTCATCGGCCGTGGCTGCACGGTCCTGCTGCTGGACGATCGCACCTCCGAAGGCAGCGACATGCAGCTGCAGAGCATCGCCCACGGTGTCCTGTCCCTGAACCATGCGGCGCCGCTGTACGGCCGCACGGCGCGACAGCTGCAGGTGGTCAAGTTTCGCGGCAGCGATTTCAGCAGCGGCCTGCACGATTTCACGATCCGGGCCGGCGGGCTGCAGGTGTTCCCGCGCCTGACGGCTGCCGACCACAAGACCGATTTCGAGCGCACGGCGATCAAGAGCGGCGTGGCGGAGCTCGACGATCTGCTCGGCGGCGGGGTCGACCGCGGCACCACGACCCTGATGATCGGGCCGCCCGGCTCGGGCAAATCGACCGTCGCGCTCAAGTACGCCTCGGCGGCTGCCGCCCGGGGCGACCATGCCGCGGTCTTCGCGTTCGACGAGTCCAGGTCGATTCTGCTGTCGCGCATGAGCGGGCTCGGCATCCCGATCAACGAGGGAACCGGGCCCGGGCAGATCCTGGTTCGCCAGATCGATCCGTCGGAGATCTCTCCCGGCGAGTTCGTGGCTCTCGTGCGCGGGGCGGTCGAGCGGGACAAGGCGCGCATCGTCATCATCGACAGCCTCAACGGCTACCTCAACGCGATGCCGAAGGACCAGTTCCTGACGGCGCAGCTGCACGAGCTCCTGTCGTACCTTCACAACCACGGCGTCGCGACCTTCCTGGTCGTGGCGCAGAGCGGCATGTTCGGCGCGAACATGCATTCGCCCGTCGACGCGAGTTATCTCGCCGATGCGGTGGTGATGTTCCGCATGTTCGAGCATGCGGGGAACGTGAAGAAGGCCGTCTCCGTGCTGAAGAAGCGCAACGGCTCCCACGAAGAGAGCATCCGCCAGCTGCGATTCGACAAGGACGGCATCCACCTGAGCCAGCCACTCATGCACCTCAGGGGAATCCTGAGCGGGATTCCCGTCGAAGCCGGCGTGGCGAACCCGTAGAGACGTCACTTGTCGGAACAGTCAGCTGAATTGCGCGTGCTGGTCGCGGCGACGCGCCGCGACGGTCAGGTCACTTGCGCGCTGCTCGCGAAGGTCGGGATCGAGTGCATCCTCTGCAAGGACATGCGGGCCGTCGTCGACGGTGTCGCCGCGGGAGTCGCTGTCGTCGTGCTGACCGAGGCCGCATTCGCCGACCGGGCTTTTCCGGAGCTGGTCGCGGTTCTCGAGGCACAACCGTCGTGGTCCGAGATTCCGGTGCTGGTGTTTGCCCGCGAAAGCAACCGGACGCTCCAGCAGAGCGAAGCCATGCGGGCGCTGCGCAACGTGATCATGATGGACCTGCCTTCATCGGCGCGCGCCGTGGTGAGCGCGGTCGAATCGGCGTTGCGCAGCAGGCAGCGCCAGTACCAGATCCGCGACCAGATCGTCGCCCAGCAGCAAGCGCAGGCCGCGTTGCGCGACGCGGACCGACGGAAGGACGAGTTCCTCGCGACGCTCGCGCACGAGCTGCGCAATCCGCTGGCGGCGATCTGCACGGCGCTGACGCTGATGGAGCGACACCCGCAGCGCGACGCGGAACGGCCGCGGATGCTCGCCGTCATGGACCGGCAGAGCAAGCTGCTGATCAAGCTCATCGACGACCTGCTGGACGTCTCCCGCATCGCCACCGGAAAGATGGTGCTGGCGCGCGAGAACGTCGATCTGCGCGAGGTCGTCGATGCAGCCCTGGAGACGAGCCGACCGATCTTCGAGGCCGCCCGGCATGCGCTGACCGTGTCGTCGCCGGACGCTCCACTGCACGTCCTGGGCGACGCCCAGCGCCTGACGCAGGTCGTCGGCAACATCCTGCGCAACGCGGCGAAATACACGCCGCACGACGGGCATGTCGACCTGACGCTGGGGCAGGACGAGGGCAGGGCCTGGATCCGCGTCCGCGACGACGGCATCGGCATTCCCGAAGAGATGCAGGGCCGCGTGTTCGATCTGTTCACCCAGGTCAACCAGTCGCTCGAGCGAGCGCAGGGCGGGCTCGGCATCGGTCTGTCGCTGGTCAAGAAGCTCGCCGAGCTGCACGGCGGTTCCGTCGTGGTGAGCAGTGAGGGAAGCGGGAAGGGAAGCACGTTCACGATCTCCCTGCCCTTGGCCACCGGCGAAGCGTCGGGCCGTTCCGCAGGGGGCCGGGGTGACGTTCCATCGGCGGGCCGCGAGCTCAAGGTGCTCGTCGTCGACGACAACGTCGATGTCGCGGACGCGTTCGCCAGCCTGCTGACGATGGACGGCCACCTCACCAGGACGGCCCACAGCGGGCCCGAGGGCCTGGCCGCCTACGAGGAGTTCCGGCCCGACGTCGTGTTCTGCGACATCGGGTTGCCAGGCATGTCCGGGCACGAGGTCGCGAGGCGCCTCCGGTCCGACCGCAGGAATGACGCGACGCTGCTGGTCGCGGTCACCGGCTGGGGCAACCCGGACGACCGCATGAAGACGAAGCAAGCCGGCTTCGACGTGCATCTGACGAAGCCCGTGAGCGTGGCCGAGGTGGACGAGATCCTGTCGACTCTCGGCTGATCGACGAACGAGACTCGTTCTCGCCGGCAGTTGGCAACGGCGGACAGGCAGGATGGAAATGCGCCTACAGGATGCCTTGCGGAGCGCAGCTACGCTGGCGACATCCCATTCTTTCAGGAGTTCGCCATGACCATTCTCGACAAAGTGATCGCCGCCGTCACGCCCACCGAAGACAGCGACAAGAACCGCGAGGCCCGCGCCAAGGCCAAGGCCGCCGCCGGCTCGACCGGCTGGCTGGCGATGGTGCTCGATCATCACGAGCAGATCGAGGCGGCGTTCGCCGCGGTGAAGAAAGCCCAGACCACCGGCACGCGCAAGAGTGCTCAGAAGTGGCTGGCGACGATCCTCACGGGTCACTCGATCGCCGAGGAGGCGGTGCTCTACCCGGCCATGGCCAACACCGATCAGAAGAGCCACGCGACGGAGATGTACACCGAGCAGAGCGCAGCGAAGATCCAGATGGCTGCACTCGACGAGCTCGAGCCGATGAGCCAGGACTATCTCGACAAGCTCGAGCACATCCGCGGCGCGGTCGCGCACCACGTGGCCGAAGAAGAGGGCGAGTACTTCCTCAAGCTCAAGCAGACTGCCGACAGCGCCATGAACAGCAAGCTGACCCGGCTCTATCGTGAAGAGTTCGATCGCTACATGGGCTCGGACGGCGACAAGCTCGCGGCCTGATCGCCTCTCTCGGAAAAGGGCTTCCACGGAAGCCCTTTTCGTCGACGAGCATTCCATCTTCCGATGACTGGTTCGATCGGAGATCCACGAGGGACACCGATTGAACGTGAAGTCGCTTCGCGCCGCGCAACGCCTTGCCGGCATGGGAAGCTGGGAATGGGACGCGAAGGCCGACGTCGTCTCGTGGTCCGCCGAGCTCTACCGTCTCTTCGGCGTCGATCCCGCGACGCCGGCTCCGAGTTTCGCGGAGCACCCCGACTGGTTTTCACCCGAAGGCTGGCAGGTTCTCCAGGCCGCGGTGGAACGCGCACTCGGTGCCGGAGAGAACTACCGCATCGAAGTCGAGTACCGCGACCGGAACGGTGATGGCGGCTGGATGGAACTGCGCGGCGAGCCGATCCGTGACGACTCCGGGAACATCGCCGGCTTGCGCGGCACGGCGATGGACATCACGGTGCAGCGCGCGACCCAGCACGCGGAGATCGATCGCCGCGTCCTGCAACGTGCGCGCGACGAGCGCATGCGCTTCCTGCGCAAGGTGAGCGAAGACATCCGCAATTCGCTGAACGCCGTCATCGGCTGTGCACACCTGCTCAGGTCGGGCGTGGCGGGCGATGCGCAACAGGAGCGCTGGGCCGTCCATATCCTGGCGGCCAGCGACCAGATCCTGGGGTTGCTGTCGGAGATGGAAGAGAGCGTGGACTCGGATCCGGCGCGTTGATCGCCCGGTTCATGGGCGAGACGACGTTCTGACTCGCGCTTTCATGGCACCGGCCTGACTGCCG
>CAZZVH010000159.1:0-7968 GCA_964657365.1 uncultured Burkholderiaceae bacterium | reverse complement strand
CTTGGTGCCTGAGCGCTTGATCACATCGGCCCACTTCGTCGTCTCGCTGGCGATGAAGCGGCCGAACTCGGGCGAGGTCGTGGCGGTGAGCTCGACACCGGCAGAGCGCGCCGCGGCGACGACCTCCGGGTCGCTCAGCACCACTCGCAATTCGCTCTGAAGGCGTTGCACGACGGCCGGCGGAGTGCCCGCAGGCGCCACCATGCCGAACCAGCCGGTCGACGCGTAGCCCTTGAGGCCCGCCTCGGCCATGGTCGGCACGTCGGGCAGGTCGGGCAGGCGCGTGCTGCTGGTGACGGCCAGCGCGCGCACCTTGCCCGCCCTGATCTGCTGCATCACCGACGGCAGGTCGAGCACGCCGGCCGCCACCTGGTTGCCCAAGACGTCGAGCGCCACCGGCCCCGTGCCGCGGTAGGCGACCTCGGTGAGATCGACGCCAGCCATCAGTTTCATCAGCTGCAGCGACAGGTGCATGGCGGTGCCGTTGCCGCCGTGTCCGACCGCGACCTTGCCCGGCTCGGCCCGGGCCTGCACGAGCAGATCGTTCACCGACTTGAACGGCGATGCGGCGTTCACGGCCAGCACGAACGGGATGTGGGCGAGCAGCGTGATCGGCACCAGATTCTTCTGCGCATCGAATGGCATCTTCGGATACAGCGAGGCATTGGCCGCCAGGCCGCCCGCCGCGCCGACACCGATGGTGTAGCCGTCGGGCTCCGCTCTGGCCACCACCGTCAGGCCGATGTTGCCGCCGGCGCCGGGCCGGTTGTCGATGATGACCTGCTGGCCGAGCCGCTCGCCGAGCTTCGGGGCCATGAGGCGAACGGCTGCATCGGTGGAGCCGCCGGGTGGGAAGGTGACAATCACGCGGATCGGTTTCGTGGGCCACGGCGCACCCGCTTGTGCCTGCGCGGCAGTGATGCCCGACGTGCAGGCGATCGCCACCGCAAGCAAGGCTGCCACGCGGCCCCGGTGAGCGACCGACTTGCGTCGGGCCATCGTGTCTGCTGTCGAAGGTTCGCTGCGCATTCGTTCAATCTAATAACCAATTCGGCACGCCGGCTACAGACTTTCCCTGATGCCGCTACTGAAGACGTGGCGGGTAACTCCCTAAAGGCTAACCCGCAGTTGTTTCATACCATGAACCAATGACCGATCCCGCAACCGAGCCCGTGGCTTTATCGGGCGTGCTCTCTGCCCTCGACCTGCTGCGCCTGGAGCTCGTGGGAGCGGTGCTGCACATCCGCCTGGAGCGCCCGGCCAAGCGAAACGCCATCAACGACGCGCTGGTGTCCCAGTTGCACACCGCCTTCGTCAACATGCCCGACGCAGTGCGGGCCGTCGTGCTGAGCGGCGCGGGAGAGCATTTCTGCGCCGGGCTGGATCTGTCGGAACTGGGCGAGCGCAACACCGCCGAAGGCATCTTCCACTCGCGCTCGTGGCATGCGGCGTTCCATGCGATCCAGTTCGGCCGCGTGCCGGTGGTCGCCGTGCTGCACGGTGCGGTGGTGGGCGGCGGTCTCGAGCTGGCCAGTGCCTGTCACTTGCGTGTGGCCGAGCAGAGCACGTTCTACGGGCTGCCCGAGGGCCAGCGCGGCTTGTTCGTCGGGGGCGGCGGCTCGGCGCGCATCCCGCGCCTGATCGGCGTCGCCCGCATGGCCGACATGATGCTCACCGGCCGCGTGCACGACGCCGAGTCGGGCCAGCAGATCGGCCTGTCTCACTACCTGGTCGAGTCGGGCCAGGGCCTGGCCAAGGCCTTCGAGCTCGCTGGCCGCATCGCCACCAACGCACCGCTGTCGAACTTCGCGGTCATGCATGCGCTGCCGCGCATCGCCGACATGGCACAGGAGGAAGGCTTGTTCGCGGAGTCCCTCATGGCGGCGATCGCGCAGGGCGACGACGCCGCCAAGACGCGCATGCGCGCCTTCGTCGATGGCAAGGCCGACAAGGTGAGGAAGGCGTGACGCACGCGCTCGCAGCGGACGCGCCCGGCGGCTCGGGCGGGGCAGGCGCTCCGCGCTATCGGCCGCTGGCATTGGGCGGCTCGCTCGAGGCCGAACTCACGTATCGGGCCGACGGGTCCCTGCTCGTGGTCTCGCGCGAATCCCTGGCGCCGTATCCGCAGCGCCTCACCGATCGTTTTCTCGCCACTGCCGAGCGGCACCCCGAACGCACGCTGGTGGCCAAGCGGCTCGGTCGTGCGCCGGGCGGAGACTGGCGGCGCGTCAGCTACGGCGAGGCGCTGGCGAGTGCGCGCAGCCTCGCGCAGGGGCTGATCGATGCGAAGCTCAGCGCCGAGCGGCCACTGGCGATCCTCTCCGACAACGACATCGAGCACCTCCTGCTCGGCCTCGCCGCGATGCTCGCCGGCGTGCCGTACGCATCGGTGTCGCCCGCCTATTCGCTGCTCTCGCAGGACCACGGCAAGCTGAAGCACATCGTCGGCGTGCTCACGCCGGGCCTGGTGTTCGCGAGCGGGCCGGCCTACGCGAAGGCGATCGCCGCGGCGGTGCCGGCGGACGTGCCGGTCGTGCTCACCGAAGGCGTGATCGAAGCGCGACGCACGCGATCGTTCGCCGACCTGCTTTCGACCGTGCCGACAGCAGCCGTCGACGACGCCCATGCGGCGGTCGGCGCGGACACCATCGCGAAGTTCCTGTTCACCTCGGGCTCGACGAAGCTGCCCAAGGCGGTGATCAACACGCAGCGCATGCTGTGCTCCAACCAGCAGATGATCCTGCAGTGCTTCCCCGGGCTGGGCGACGAGCCCCCGGTGCTGGTCGACTGGCTGCCCTGGAGCCACACCTTCGGCGGCAACCACAACGTCGGCATCGTTCTCTACAACGGCGGCACGCTCTACATCGACGAGGGCAAGCCGACCCCCGCCCTCATCGGCGAGACCCTGCGCAACCTGCGCGAGATCGCGCCGACGGTCTACTTCAACGTGCCCAAGGGCTTCGAGGAGATCGCCAACGCGCTGGAAGACGATGCCGCGCTGCGGCGCCACTTCTTCAGCCGCGTGAACATGTTCTTCTTCGCCGGTGCCGGCCTCTCGCAGCCGGTCTGGGACAAGCTGGATAGCGTCGCCGAGCAGGAATGCGGCGAACGGATCCGCATGCTCGCCGGCCTCGGCATGACCGAAACCTCGCCGTTCGCGATCTGCGCCAACGCCGAGGAGGTGAAGTCCGGCCACATCGGCCTGCCGGCGCCCGGCTGCGAGCTCAAGCTGGTGCCCGAGGGCGACCGGCCCGGCGCCAAGATGGAAGTGCGCTACCGCGGCCCGAACGTCACGCCCGGCTACTGGCGCGCGCCGGCCCAGACGGCCGAGAGCTTCGACGAGGAGGGCTTCTTCTGCAGCGGCGACGCGGCCAAGCCGATCGACCCGGCGCATCCGGAGCGCGGCTTCATCTTCGACGGCCGCCTCGCCGAAGACTTCAAGCTCTCGAGCGGCACCTTCGTCTCGGTCGGCCCGCTGCGCGCGCACATCATCGCCGCCGGCGATCCGCTGGTGCAGGACGTGGTCATCACCGGCATCAACCGAGACGACGTCGGCGTGCTGTTGTTCCCGCGCCTCGACGCCTGCCGCGCCTTCACGGGCATGCCGTCGAACGCGCCGCCGCACATCGTCCTCGGCGACCCGACCTTGCGCGACTTCTTCCAGAGCCTCGTCGATGCGCTCCATGCGCGGGGCACCGGCAGCGCCAACCGCGTCGCCCGTGCGCTGGTGCTGGCCGAGGCGCCGTCGATCGACCGTGGCGAGATCACCGACAAGGGCTCGATCAACCAGCGCAACGTGCTCGCGCACCGCGACAGCGACGTCGTCCGCCTGCACCTCGGCCGCGACCGAGACGTGCTGCTGCCGCGATGAAGACGACGCACTTCGGCGTCACCGTGCAGTTCGGCGACTGCGACCCCGCGGGCATCGTCTTCTATCCGAACTTCTATCGCTGGATGGACGCGGCCTCGCTGTCGTTCTTCATGCAGTGCGGGGTGCCGCCGTGGCGCGAGCTGGTCAGGACGCGCGGCATCGTCGGCACGCCGCTGCTCGAGATCGCGACGCGCTTCGTCACCGCCGCGACCTACGCCGAGACGCTCGACATCGAGACCTCGGTCAAGGAATGGCGCGCCAGGGTGTTCGTGCAGTCGCACCGCGTCACGCGCGGCGCCACGCTGATCTGCGAAGGCACCGAGACGCGCGCCTTCGTGCGCCGCGACGACGACAATCCCGACCGCCTGCGCACCATGCCGATCCCCGACGACATCCGGGCGCTGTGCAGCTGAGGCCGCGCCGCGCACCACCGATCCCCGCCCCGAACAGAACACACAGGAGACATCCATGCGCCCACCCGTCCGCCTCTTGGCATCGCTCGCCGTCGCCGCTGCATTCGCCACGGCCGCACCGGCCTTCGCCGACGTCACCATCGGCGTGAGCCTGCCGCTCACCGGGCCGACCTCGGCGCTCGGCATCCCGAGCAAGAACGGCATCCTGCTGTGGCCGGCCACCGTCGGCGGCGAGAAGCTCAACGTCATCATCCTCGACGACGCGACCGATCCGACCCAGGGCGTCAAGAACGCGCGCCGCTTCGTCACCGAAGACCACGTCGACCTGATCCTGGGCTCCGCGGCCACGCCGATCGCGGTGGCGATGGCGCCGATCGCGGCCGAGGGCCAGACCGTGCAACTCACGCTCTCGCCGATCCCGACGCTGCCCGACGGCAAGGACGCCTGGAGCTTCCGCCTGCCGCAGTCGACCGCGGTGATGGCGATCCCGATCGTCGACTACTGGAAGAAGACCGGCGTCAAGACCTTTGGCTTCCTGGGCTACACCGATTCGTACGGCGAGGCGTGGCTGGCCGACATCAGCGCGCAGGCCGAGAAGGCCGGCATCAAGCGCATCGACGTCGAGCGTTTCGCGCGGCCCGACACCAGCGTGACCGGCCAGGCGCTCAAGCTCGTGCAGGCCAACCCCGACGCGATCCTGATCGCCGCCTCGGGCTCCGGCGCGGCGATGCCGCACAAGGGCCTGGTCGAGCGCGGCTATCCGCGCTCGAAGATCTTCCAGACCCACGGCGCCGCCTCGCTCGATCTCATCCGCGTCGGCGGCAAGGACGTCGAGGGCTCGTTCGTGTCGTCGGGGCCGGCCACCGTCGCCGACCTGCTGCCGGACAGCAACCCGAGCAAGGCGATCGGCATGAAGTACCTGACCGACTACGACAAGGCCTACGGCCCGAAGACCGCCAACCAGTTCGGCGCGCACGCCTACGACGCCTACCTCGTGCTGCAGCGCATCGTTCCCGAGGCGCTGAAGAAGGGCAAGCCGGGCACGGCCGAGTTCCGCGCGGCGCTGAAGACGGCGCTCGAGACCACCGGCCGCCTGCCGGTCTCGCAAGGCGTCCTCAACTACACCGCGACCGACCACTTCGGTTTCACGCCCGACACCGGCGTGCTGCTGACGATCGACAACGGCGCCTGGAAGCTGGTGCCGACGCACTGACCTCCCGACATGTTCGATCTCGACGCTTCCACCGCGGGCATCCTGCTGCTCGACGGCGCCACCAACGGCGCCGTCTACGCGTTGCTGGCGCTCGCGATCGTCCTGATCTTCGCCGTCACGCGGGCGATCTTCATCCCGCAGGGCGAGTTCGTCGCCTACGGCGCGTTGACGCTGGCCCTGCTGCAGCTCGGCAAGGTGCCCGGCACGGTGTGGCTGCTGCTAGGGCTGGCGGTGATCTCGGCGGCCATCGATCTCGTCGACGCGGTCCGGCGCAGCCTGCCCCCGGCGGCCGTGCTGCGCGGCCTGCTGCGCACGCTGGTGCTGCCCGCCGCCATCGCGGCGGTGACGGTGTGGGCGGCGCCGCGCCACTTTCCGTTGATCGTGCAGAGCGTTCTGACGCTCGCCATCGTGACGCTGCTCGGCCCGCTCGTCTACCGGCTCGCCTACCAGCGGCTCGCCGACGCGAGCGTGCTGGTGCTGCTCATCGTCTCGGTCGGCGTGCACTTCGCGCTGACCGGCCTCGGCCTCGTCTTCTTCGGCGCCGAAGGCTTCCGCAACCCGAGCTTCTGGGACACGCGCTTCTCGTTCAAGGCGATCACGCTGTCTGGCCAGACGGTGATCATCTTCGCCGTCTCGATCGTTCTCATGGTCGCGCTCTTCCTCTTCTTCGAGCGCACGCTGCGCGGCAAGGCGCTGCGCGCGACCGCGGTGAACCGACTCGGCGCCCGCCTCATGGGCATCTCGACGACGAGCGCCGGCAAGCTGAGCTTCGGTCTCGCCGCCTTCATCGGCGCACTCTCCGGCCTGTTGATCGGCCCGACCACGACGATCTTCTACGACTCCGGCTTCCTGATCGGCCTCAAGGGCTTCGTCGCCGCGATCTTCGGCGGCCTCGCGAGCTACCCGGCGGCAGCCCTCGGCGCCCTGCTCGTCGGCCTGCTGGAAAGCTTCAGCTCGTACTACGCCAGCGCCTTCAAGGAAGTGATCGTCTTCACGCTGATCATCCCGGTGCTGCTCTGGCGATCGTTCCAGCGCGGGCACGACGACGAGGAGGAGTCGTGATCCTCCGCCGCGCCGCCCTCGCCCTCTTCATCGTCGCCCTCGCGCTGATGCCTGTCCTCGTGCCCCCGAACCAGGAGTTCTGGATCACGCAGGCGAACTACATCGGGCTGTACTCGCTCGTCGTGCTCGGCATCGTGCTGCTCACCGGCATCACCGGGCTCATCTCGTTCGGGCAGGCGGCGTTCGTCGGCATGGGGGCGTACACGGCGGCGTATCTGTCGGTCACGCATGGGATCTCGCCGTGGCTCACGGTCTGGATCGGCCTGGCCATCACGGGGCTGGCCGCCCTGGTGCTGGCGTTCATCACGCTTCGCATGTCGGGCCACTACCTGCCGCTGGCGACGATCGCGTGGGGGCTGTCGCTGTTCTACCTGCTCGGCAACATCGATGCGCTCGGCAAGTACGACGGGCTGCTCGGCGTGCCGCCGATCGATTTCTTCGGCATCGCGCTGAATACCGGGCGAACCTTCTTCTATCTCGTCTGGGCGATCGTGGTCCTGGCGGCGGTGGCCGTCACGCACCTGCTCGATTCGCGCACCGGCCGGGCGCTGCGCGCCGTGCGCGGCGGCACGACGATGGCCGAGGCGATGGGCGTCGACACCTTCCGCGTCAAGGTCACGGCGTTCGTGCTGGCGGCGCTGCTGGCCAGCGTGTCGGGCTGGCTGTTCGCGCACTTCCAGCGCACCGTGAATCCCTCGCCGTTCGGCCTGAACATGGGCATCGAGTACCTGTTCATGGCGGTGCTCGGCGGCGTCGGCTACGTGTGGGGCGCGATCGCCGGCGCCGGCATCGTGCAGATCCTGAAGGACCAGCTGCAGGTCTGGCTGCCGAAGCTGATGGGCACCAGCGGCAACTACGAGATCATCGTCTTCGGCATCCTGCTGGTGCTGGTGCTGCAGTACGCGCGCGACGGCCTCTGGGCCTTCGTGGAGGCGGCGCTTCCGCGGGTGCGGAGGAAGGTCGACTGGGGCGATGCCGAGCCGCTGCCGACGCGGCCGCGGCCGCGCCTCGGCGAGATCGTGCTCGACGTCGATGCCGTGCGCAAGACCTTCGGCGGCCTGGTCGCCGTGAACGACGTCAGCTTCGAGGTGCGGGCCGGCGAGATCCTCGGCCTGATCGGCCCGAACGGCGCCGGCAAGTCGACCACCTTCAACCTCGTCACCGGCGTGCTGCCGGCCACGTCGGGCCAGGTGACGCTGCTCGACCGCCGCATCGATTCGATGCGCTCGCGCCGGATCGCCCGGCTCGGCGTCTCGCGCACCTTCCAGCACGTGAAGATGATCGCCGGCATGACGGTGCTGGAGAACGTCGCGCTCGGCGCGCACCTGCGCGGCCACCGTGGCGTGCCGTCGGCGATGCTGCGGCTCGATCGCGGCGAGGAGCGTCGGCTGATGCGCGAGGCCGAGCTG
>CAZZVH010000158.1:0-8064 GCA_964657365.1 uncultured Burkholderiaceae bacterium | reverse complement strand
ACGGTGAGATTCGAACTCACGAAGGGGTTCCCCCCTCGGCAGTTTTCAAGACTGCTGCCTTCAACCGCTCGGCCACGTCTCCAAAATGCTTCGTCGATGCCGGCCAAGCCGCCATCTCGCATGATTCTGGCACCGATGGGCCGGTAAGCCGATCATCGACCGCAAGGCGATCGATGACGGTTTCACCGGGGCCCCTCCAGTCGACAGTCTAGAAGTTTGCGGTCAGCGTCACCCTCGCACTCCTGGGCTCGACTGGATGGAAGTGGATGTCGTTGACGCCTCCTGCGGGCTCCCCCTTCAGCCGTGACGCGTAGTCGTAGTCGATGTCGCTGTCCTTCCTGTTGAACAGGTTGAAGACATCGAGCGCCACCTTGACGCTGTCCGTGATCTTGTAGCCGACGCGGATGTAGGCGAGGGTCGTCGCTTTGGACCGGACCGAGTCGTCCTCGATCAGCGGCCTCGGCCCGAAGTACCGAAGCTGCACCTGGCCGAACCAGGGCCCGATTCCGAGCACCGTCGCGCCGGCAGACACCACTGTGTCGACCGAGCCGGGAATGTATTGGCCGACCGGGTCGAGCTGGGTGTACCTGGCGCGCGATACGGCGATGTCCCCGTCCAGCAGCAACCACCGATCGACGATGTAGTGGTTGTTGAGCTCGACGCCGCTGCGCTTGCTGGCGCGGCTCGGCTCGGTGTCGCCGGCGTCGCCGGAGAACACGAGCTCCGAGCCGAGCCTCAGTTGCCAGAGAGCCAGCGACGTCTGCATGCCAGGGACGATCTCGGTGCGAAGCCCGAGCTCGCCTCCCTTGGACCGCACCAGCGGGGTCACCGGGTCGGCCGGATCGTGCTCCTTCGGCGTGATCGTCTCCGTCGTGCCGCGCGCATCGTTGCTGTGGTAGCTGTAGCCGTAGTTGACGAAGTACTCGGTCTTCGCCCACGGGCCGAAGATGAGCGACAGCTTCGGCGAGCCCAGCCCCGCGTTGCGCTTGCCGGAATTCTCGGCGATCGAGCTGTCGACGTCGAAGAAGAAGCGGTCTGCCCGCAACCCGAGCACGCTGCGAAACCAGGGCAGCCACTGGGTCGCGTTCTCCCCGTAGATGCCGACGCTCGTCTCCCGCACCACGCTCTCCTGGGTCGTCGAGAGGCGCACGCGGTCCTCTGTCGCATAGAGGCCGACGGGATCGAGCCGATCGTGTCGGACCTGCAGTCCGACGGTGTTGACGGAATCGAAGCCGCCGAGATTCAGATTCCATGCTCGACTGGTCGCCAGGCCCAGGATCGTTCTGTGCTCGGCTTGTTCGAACTGATCGCCGTGCACCGGATCCTCCAGGAAGTAAGTGAAGTCCGAGTAGAGATTCAGTTTGGACCGCACTGCGTAGGCATTGAACTTGAACGAGCCGTCGTCGAAGCGCTGGATGTTGTCGAGCGACAGGCTGTAGCGCTCCGTGTGCCCTCCGTCGCTGGGGTCGATGGCGCCGAACCGGTCGATCAGCCCTTCGGTCACCGCCCGGAGCGGGATCTGGTCGGTGGAGTTCCACGTGGCCGAGTAACCCATGGCAGTCACGGAGGTGTGGTTGCCATCGCCGCCGAAGCTGTAGCGCACGAGTCCGTTGGCCTTGTGAAATTTCTCCGGGTTGTCCCACGGCCCGTTGTTGTGGCCGAGCTCGATGGCGTACAGGAGCTTGCCGTCGCCGACCACATTGGAGTTGGCGATCAATGCTCGGGCGTACCGGTCGCTGCGGTCCAGGCCGAGATCGATCGACGCGATGCCGCGCGGCAGGCCGTCGAAGAGGTCGATGCGCGCCGACCCGGCGGATGAGAAATCGCCTTCCTCTGCGTAGTACGGACCCTTGCGATAGCGGATCTTGTCGATCAGCTCCGGGATCAGCCAGTTGAGGTCGGAGTAACCCTGGCCGTGCGCGTTCGTCGGCAGGTTGACGGGCATGCCGTCGACGAAGGTCGCGAAGTCGGTGCCGTGATCGAGATTGAAGCCGCGCAGGTAGTACTGGTTGGCCTTTCCATCGCCGCTGTGCTGGGAGACGATGACGCCTGGCACGAACTCCAGGACCTCGGCGGGCCTCAAGGTCGGGCGGGCTTCGATCAGCTTCGAGGTGACCGTGCCGGCACTCGCCGCATCCGAGCTGCCGACCGAGTTGATGTAGTTGCCGAGCACCTGCACCGGAGCAAGCTGCTGTGGCGGTTTCTGAGCGACGCCTGGTGTCGCCGCGGCGGCGGATGCGGCGGCAGCGGGCGGCTGCTGGGCCAGCGTCTGCTGTTGCGCGAACGACGTCGACGCCACGAGAAGAAGCGCAAGGGGTGCGAGGCGGCGACGCAAGACCGGTGTCGATCGGGCCGCAATGGGTTGCTTCATTTGAAATTCACGGTTGTCGACGCTTCGAGAGACCGTTTTCCGGCCTGCGACGGCTCAGCCGCGCGTCGATCAACGTCGGCTGGACGCTGATCCGCACGCGACGGAGAGCTCACGGAAGAGGTGTGGGATGCCTGGAAGACGCCGTGGCTGCCGTTGGCAGCTCGACGATTCGAGCACCCTAAGCCTGGGCGCGCAGGGCCTGGGGAGGTCGCTCGAGCGGCGTCGAGATCACCGAGGTCGGGGCCCAGAGCGAGCCAGAGGCGAGGCAATGGGTGGCATGGCCCGCCATCACGGTCGCCTGACCGGTGACCGGCAGCGGGAAGAATGCAAGACCGCCCTCGGTGGCCGCCCCGTCGTCATGGCCGGAAGACCCGGCGAAGCCCTGGCCGTCGACGTACACCACAGTGGTGTCGTCGAGCGCGTGATAGTGGAATTTCGTGCCGGCGTGCGAGTGACCGTGGAACACGTCCACGACTGCCTGTTCGACGGGGCTGACCTCCGTCCGGGCGCCCAGGTCTCGGCGGAAATCGGTCAACACCAGACCCGGACTTGTCTGAACGTGCCGATGGGCCGGGCCGTGGGCTTGCACCAGCGTCGCCGACAAGCCTTGCAGCGGCAGGATCAACGCGAGCAGCCAGATCGTCACCCGGCGCCGGGCGCCGGGGCGAAAATCAAAGGCAGACCCGAGGCGCATGGAGCAAGAATTGTTGTCGAGAAGGAGATCGACGATGGACGGCCAACGCCACATACGAGACGTGAGCGGAATTGGATGCCGGTTCGACTGGCAGTCGGAATGCCCGGAGTGCGCCGCGACGTGGTCGCCCTGGCTGTAGCAGGGACAGGCATCCTTCGACTGACCGAACACGCCCCGGCAACTGTCTGCCAAGGCGAAACGTCGAGGCACCGAAGCACCCTGAGGCACGGTTGCCGATTCAGCCGGGTCGCTGCGACTGCTCGCACGGCACCTGGAACACCTCGCGGCGGCCGCCGTCGATGCGCACTGCCGTCAACGGACCACCCCAGACGCAACCGGTATCGAGGCACAGCGTATCGGGCCGTTCGAGCAGGCCGAGCGTGGACCAGTGGCCGAAGGCGATCGGAGTTCCCGCGGTCTTCCGGCCCGGTGCGTCGAACCACGGGAAAAATCCGGGCGGGCCGGTGTCGATGCCTTCCTTGGCCGCGAAATCGAGCGTGCCGGACGCGTCGACGAAGCGGGCCCGCGTCAACGTGTTGAGGGTGAAGCGGAGCAGGTCATCGCCCGCCAGCGCATCGCTCCATTCGGCCTTGTCCTTCTGGAACATGGAGGCGAGGAATCGCGCCGGCGCCTCGGTGCGCAGGTGCTGCTCGAGCGCGCCGGCCAGCGCCAGGGTCTGCGCTACGTCCCATTGCGGAATCACGCCGGCATGCACCATGAGCCAGCCGTCCGCCTGCACCGCCATGCGACGCTGGCGCAGCCATTCGAGCCACGCGTCGCGGTCGGGGGCCTGGAGGACGTCGTCGACGGTGTCGCCCCGGTGCGTCCGGCGCACGCCGACCGCCACGGCGAGCAGGTGCCAGTCGTGGTTGCCGAGCAGGCAGGTCGCCGACGGGCCGAGCCCGCGCAGCAGCCGCAGCGCGCCCAGCGAATCCGGGCCGCGATTGACCAGATCGCCCAGCACGTACACGTGGTCGCGCGAGGCGGAAAAGCCGATCTCCGCCAGCAGCCGATCGAGGGCTCCGGCGCAGCCCTGGATGTCGCCGACCATGAAGTGCACGGTTTTGATTCTGCTACGCTCCCCGACCGATACCGCTGCGCCCGCCGCATGGACGTTGCCCTACTGCTCTTCCTGATCTTCCTCAACGCGCTGTTCGCGATGTCCGAAACGGCGCTCACGGCAAGCCGCAAGGCGCGGCTGCAGGTCATGGTCGAAGCGGGCGATTCGGGTGCCAACCATGCGATGGCGCTGCACGACAACCCGACCAAGTGGCTCTCGGTCGTGCAGATCGGCATCACCTCGATCGGCCTGCTGAACGGCATCGTCGGCGAGGCCGCTTTCTCCGGCCCGCTCGCGCTCTGGCTGCGCTCGAACTTCGTCGTCAGCGAACGGAGCGCCAACATCTCGGCGCTGGCGCTGGTGGTGCTGACGATCACCTTCATCAGCATCGTCTTCGGCGAGCTCGTGCCCAAGCGCATCGGCCTGATGTTCCCGGAGACGATCGCGCGTCTCGTCGCCCGGCCAATGGAGTGGCTCTCGCTGCTGACGCGGCCGTTCATCAAGCTGCTGACCTGGAGCACGAACGCGACGCTGCACCTGCTGGGCATCCGCGACGGCGGACCCGACCGGAGCGTCACGGAAGAGGAGATCGCCGCCAGCCTGGAAGAAGGCCTCGACGCCGGCGTCATCGAGGCGCAAGAGCACCAGATGGTCCGCAACGTGTTCCGGCTCGACGACCGGCAGGTCGGCTCGATGATGATTCCGCGCGCCGAGATCGTCTGGCTCGAGGCCACCGGCACCGCCGCCGACGTGCTCCGCGTCATCGGCGACGCCGACCACTCGCGCTATCCGGTGTGCCGCGGCGGCCTCGACGACGTGATCGGCGTGATCAGCGCCCAGGGTCTCCTGCAGCAGACGATGCAGGGCAAGACCTTCACGCTCGACGAAGGCCTGCAGGCGCCGGTGTTCGTGCCCGAGACGCTCTCCGGCATGGAGCTGCTCGAGCAGTTCCGGGCCTCGAACGCGCAGATCGTCTTCGTCGTCGACGAGTACGGCGAGGTCCAGGGAATGATCACGGTGCGTGACGTGCTCGAGGCCATCACCGGCGAGTTCAGCACCAGGACCGATGCCGATTCCTGGGCGGTGCGGCGGCCCGACGGCTCGTGGCTGTTCGACGGGCTCATCCCCACGCCGGAGCTGAAGGACCGGCTCGACCTGAAGGAGCTGCCCGAAGAAGACCGCGGCCGCTACAACACGCTCGCCGGCATGGTGATGCTGCTGCTCGGCCGGCTGCCGGAAACGGCCGACGCCGTCGAGTGGGAAGGCTGGCGCTTCGAGGTCGTCGATCTAGATGGCAAGCGCGTCGACAAGGTCGTCGCCACCGCGCTGGCGCCGGACCCGGTCGGAACGCACGCATGATGCGCGAGGCGCCGTCGATGTACGGGCGCACGGTGCCGCTCGACCCGGCCGTGCACCGGCACCGGAAGATCTCGCCGCTCACCGATTTCGGGATGACGGCCGGGCTGCATGCGGTCTTCATCACGGCGACCGAGTTCGCGCAGGCCGCGCTCGAGTTCCCGATCGTCTTCGTCGAGAGCGCACCGCGCGATGCGGCGGGCCGCACCGTCATGTCGCCGGTCGCGCTGCTCGGCCTCGGCCATGGCGAGAACCTGCACGTCGAGGGCGGCCGCTGGACCGCGCGCTACGTGCCGGCCTTCATCCGCCGGTATCCGTTCCTGACAGCGAAGGCGGCGGGCTCCTCGACGACGCACGTGCTGGTCGACGACACCTGGAGCGGCTTCTCGGACGACGGCGCCGAGCCCCTGTTCCTGGCCGGTGACGCGCCCGCTCCGGCATTGCAGCGCACGATGGATTTCCTCGAGCGTTTCGAGCTCGAGAGCGAGCGCACGCGGCTGTTCTGCGAGCGGCTCGTCTCGCTCGCGGTGCTGAAGGAGATGAAGGCCGACGCGACGCTGCCGAACGGCGAGACGCTCTCCGTCGACGGCTTCCACGCCATCGACGAGGACAAGCTGCACACCTTGCCCGACCCGACGGCGCTGGCCCTCTGGCGCAACAATTTCCTGATGCTGATGCAGGCCCACCTGATGTCGCTCGCCAACATCCGCCACCTGGTCGAGCGCAAGGCGGCGCGCGCACCGTGACGGGCACCCTGTTCGAACGGACGTTGTCGACGGCCGCGATGGAGGCCGTCTTCGATGACGCGGCGCTGCTCGCCGACATGCTCGCCTTCGAAGCGGCGCTGGCCGGGGCGGAGGCCGACGCCGAAGTGATTCCGGCGCAGGCCGCGGCAGCGATCGCCGCGGCCTGCCGCATCGACGGCGTCGATGTCGATGCCGTCGTCGCCGAGGCGCGCACCGCCGGGTCGATCGCGATCCCGCTGGTGCGCATGCTGACGGCGCGCGTCGCCGCGACGGACGAGGCGGCAGCGGCCTTCGTCCACCTGGGCAGCACCAGCCAGGACGCGATCGACACCGCCATGGTGCTGGCGACGCGGCGGGCGCTGGCGCTGATCGACGCCGATCTTCGGCATCTGATCGCTGCGCTGGCGACGCTGGCGCGCCTGCATGCCGCGACGCCGACGCTCGCGCGCACGCTGATGCAGCCGGCGCAGGTGATCGGCTTCGGCCACACGGTGATGGCGTGGCTGGCGCCTCTGGTGCGGGCGCAGTCCAGGCTCGACGTCGCAGCGCGCGCCGCCCTGCAGCTGCAGTTCGGCGGCGCCGTCGGCACGTTGGCGACGCTGGGCGAGCGCGGCGACGCCGTCGCTGCGAATCTCGGCGCGCGTCTCGGCCTCGCCGTGCCGATCTCCGCTTGGCACGCGCAGCGCGACGCATGGGTCGCGCTCGGCTGCGAAGTCGCCGTGCTTTGCGGCTCGCTCGGCAAGATCGGCACCGACCTCGCGTTGCTGACGCAGGGCGAGGTCGGCGAAGTCGCCGAGGCGCGCCGGCCTGGCCGCGGCGGCTCGTCGGCGATGCCGAACAAGCGCAACCCGGTGGCGGCGCTGGTTGCGATCTCGGCGGCGACGCGCCTTCCCGCGATGGCCGCGGCGCTGCTCGCGTCGATGCCGCAGCAACTGCAGCGCGGTCTCGGCACCTGGCAGGCCGAGCTGGCCGAATGGCCGCGCCTCTTTCTCGCCACGCATGGCGCGCTGGCTGCCCTCGCCGACGCCTGCGACGGCCTCGAGATCGACGCGCAGCGCATGCGCCAGAACATCGACGCCACGCACGGCGCCGTGTTCGCCGAAGCGGTCGCCGGCTTGCTCGCTCCTGCGCTGGGCAAGGCCGCCGCCGCGGCGCGGGTCGCAGCGTGGGTGCAGGCGTCGGCCCATGACGGCAGCGAGCTGTCGGCGACCGCCGGCGCCGCTGCCGCGAGCGAGCCGGCGCTGGCCGGCATCGACCGCGCCGCGCTGGCCACGGTCTTCGACGTCTACGCCGCCGCGAGACGGAGCGCGACGCGCGTGATCAGGGAGCTCGACGCGATGCCGGTTCCGGCCGACGGCGCGGAAGGCAAGCGGCCAGGCACGACCATGGGACAGGGAGCACCGCGATGAGTGAAACGACTGGCTCCGGCGCGCCGACGAGCACGCCGGCGAATGACCGCGACGACGATTTCGACCGCGGCGTCGTCAACCGGCGCGCCGTCCTGGGCGATGCCTGGGTCGACAAGTCGCTGGCCGGCGCCACCGATTTCAACGCCGACTTCCAGAGCCTCATCACGCGCTACGCCTGGCACGACATCTGGGGCCGTCCCGGCCTTGACCACGAGACACGGCGCCTGCTCGTGCTCGGCATGACGATGGGGCTGGCCCGCTGGGAAGAGTTCGAGCTGCACTTCCAGGCCGCCGTCTCGCATGGCGTGCCGCTCGGCAAGCTCAAGGAGACGCTGATGCAGGGCGCCATCTACTGCGGCGTGCCGGCGGCGAACACGGCCTTCAAGATCGCGATGGACGTGTTGCGCGCCGCCGGTCTCGCACCGGCG
>CAZZVH010000157.1:0-8122 GCA_964657365.1 uncultured Burkholderiaceae bacterium | reverse complement strand
CCACCGCAGCACCTCGCACAAGATGAGGGTGGCCCGTTGACGAGCCGGGAGATGGGATCGCTCTCGTCCGACGGCGCTGCGACAGCGGCGCCGGAGGCCGTGGCCACCGCGATCGCGCAGGCGAGGGACCGAATCAGGCGGCAGGTGGCGGCGGCAGGGGCGTGGCTGGGCATCGGCGCGCAGGATAGGGGAACCCGGGCGCCGCCGTCAACCGTTGATACCTGCGCTCGCAGGGCCTGCCAGCCTCGCGTCCGATGCCCTGCGCTATCGTCGCCCGCAAGGCGGCCCCCCGGCAGCGAGCGGATTCACAGATGTTCAAGGCATTGCTGCTCGAGAAGGACGACGCCGGTTTCCGTGCGGCGGTCCGGCCTGTCGACGACAGCGAACTGCCATCCGGCGATGTGCAGGTCGCCGTGGCGCACTCGACGCTCAACTTCAAGGACGGCCTGGCGATCACGAACCGAAGCCCGGTCGTGCGCGCATGGCCGATGGTCGCGGGCATCGACGGCGCCGGCACCGTGACGGCCTCGACCCACGCCGGCTGGAATCCCGGCGACCGCGTGATCCACAACGGCTGGGGCGTGGGCGAGACGCGATGGGGCTGCCTGGCCGAGCGCGCCAGCCTCAAGGGCGAGTGGCTGGTCCGCCTGCCCGACGCCTTCTCGACCCGCCAGGCGATGGCCATCGGCACCGCCGGCTACACCGCGATGCTGTGCGTGCTGGCGATCGAGCGGCACGGCCTGGCGCCGGGCGATGGCACGGTGCTGGTCACCGGCGCGACCGGCGGCGTCGGCAGCGTCGCGGTGGCGATCCTGTCGACGCTCGGCTTCCGGGTGGCGGCTTCGACCGGCAAGGCCGCCGAAGCCGGTTACCTCCGTTCGCTCGGCGCGGCCGAGATCGTCGACCGGGCCGAACTCAGCGCGGCCGGCAAGCCGCTGCAGAAGGAGCGCTGGAGCGCGGTCGTCGACGCGGTCGGCAGCCAGACCCTGGCCAATGCGCTCGCGCAGACGCGCTACGGCGGCATCGTCGCCGCCTGCGGGCTGGCCCAGGGCCACGACCTGCCGTCGACCGTGATGCCCTTCATCCTGCGCGGCGTCACGCTGGCCGGCATCGACAGCGTGATGGCGCCGATCGCACGCCGCCGAGAGGCCTGGGCCCGGCTGGCGCGCGATCTCGATCCGGCCATGCTCGAGCTCATCACCGAGGAGGTGCCGCTCGAGCAGGCCATCGACAAGGCGCAGGCGCTGATGGCCGGCCAGGTGCGCGGCCGGATCGTCGTCTCGATCAACGGACCATCGCCAGCAGGCGCCTGAACGCACGGTGCTCGCTGCTGCCGAGCCACTCGAAGATCACCATCTCGGTGGTGACGACATCGGCGCCGGCGCGGCGGGCCCGCTCGGTCGCGGCGAGCCGGTTGTGCGGGTGACGCGAGCCGACCGCATCGGCGACCCACTTCACGGCATGGCCGGCATCCAGCAGGCCGAGCGCCGTCTGCAGCGCGCAGACATGGGCCTCGCATCCGGTGACCACGAACGTGTTGCGGCCGGCCGGCAGGCGGTCGAGAAAGCCGGGCTCGCGCGGTGCGGAGAAATGGAATTTCGAGAGCGTGGTGTCGCACAGCGCCGCGATCTCGGGCACCAGCGGGCCGAGTCCGTCGGGGTTCTGCTCGGTGCCGATGACGTGGATGCCGAGCTCGCGCGCCGCCGTCGCGATCTGGATGCAGCGACGGATCACGTTCTCGGCGTCGTGGATGGCGGGCATCAGGCGCGCCTGGGTGTCGACGATCAGCAGGGTGCTGTCGGCTGGATCGCAGAGCAGGCTCATCGGGCGATTCCTGTCGGGGCAAGCTCCGGATTTTCCTCCAGACCGGCGCGCACGGCCGTGCCTTCGCGACAATGAGGCGGTCGTCCGGCGTCGCCGGACAATGGCAGGCTGCCGATGCGAGGAGAGACAGCATGTTGATGCACGCCGGGGAGTATCGGGAGTCGCTGCGCCGCTACAAGCCGCGGGTCTGGGTCGACGGGCAATCGATCGAGTGCGTCGCCGACGCGCCGCAGCTGATGCCCGGCATCAACGCGATCGGCGTCACCTACGACATGGCGCTGCGCAGCGAGCTCGCGCCCGTCATGCTGGCGGTGCAGGCGTCGAGCGGCAAGACCGTCAACCGCATGCTGCACACCGACACCAGCAGCGCCGACCTCCTCAACAAGCTCGAGGCCGTGCGCATCCTCTGCCAGGAGACCGGCTGCGCCCAGCGCTATCTCGTGCACGACGCCTTCAGCGCCCTGGTCATGGCGACGGCGCGCATCGACGCCGACAAGGGCACGGACTACCAGCAGCGGTTCATGGCCTACCTGCACGATTTCCAGGACAAGGACCTGAGCGTCGGCATCTGCATGACCGATGCGAAGGGCGACCGCAGCAAGCGGCCGCACGAGCAGGCCAACATCGACAGCTACGTGCACATCGTCGAGCGCAACGGCCGGGGCATCGTCATCTCCGGGACCAAGGCGATCGTGACCGGCGCGCCCTACGTGCACGAATTCCTCGTCATGCCCTGCCGCAACATGAGCGAGGCCGACGCCGACTTCGCGGTCTGCTGCGCCGTTCCCTGCGATGCCGACGGCGTCACCATCGTCGCGCGCCCGGCCGGGCGGCCCGGCGAGAAGGCGGCGTTGTTCTCGAACAAGTACGGCCAGTCGACCGGCGTCGTCGTCTTCGACAAGGTCTTCGTGCCGTGGGAGCGCGTGTTCCTTGCCGGCGAGTGGGAGCACTCGTCGTTTCTCACGTACAGCTACGCCACGCACCACCGGCAGACGTGCATCGCGGCCCGGGCCGGCTTCGGCGACCTGCTGATCGGCGCCGGCGCGCTGATGTGCGAGGCCAACGGCTTCGATCCCGGCCAGGAGACGCACCTGCGCGAGCAGATGGTGCAGCTCATCACCATCGTCGAAGGCTTCTATGCCTGCGGCGTCGCCGCGAGCGTCTACGCGACCGAAGACCAGCCGTCTGGCGTCGTCATGCCGGACCCGGTCTTCTCGAACATCGGCAAGCTGCTCCTCGCCAACCAGATCTACGAGATGCACCGCATCGCCCACTACGTGTCCGGAGGGCTGATCGTCACCATGCCGGGGCCCGACGAAGACCACAACCCGGCGACCGCGGCCAACCTCGCCGACGTGCTGCGCGCGAACCCTGACGTCCCCTACGACAAGCGGATCCAGGCGGCCCGCTTCATCGAGGACCTGACGGCGTCCTACCAGGGCGGCTGGTATTCGGTGATCAGCCTGCACGGTGGCGGCTCGCCCGCGGCGATGAAGCAGGAGATCTGGCGCAACTATCCGGTCGGCAACAAGGTCGAGCTGGTCGAGCGCCTGCTCGGCCGCGGCCTGCTGGCGGATCCCAATAGAACGATCAGCGCCAATCGCCAGCCCGGCAAGTGCTGCGACACCGGCTGCACGCCGCCGTCGAAGACGACGATGGTGGCGCTGCCGCCGGCCCGTCGCGACGTGCTGCCCACCTGAGCGAAAGGCGGCGCCCATGACGACAACCACGCCGACTCCGACGGCGCAGCGAGGCGCCGCCGGCGGCGAGCGCTACGCCGAGTTGCATCGGCGATCGATCGACGACCGCGACGCGTTCTGGGCCGAGCAGGCCGGACTCATCGACTGGCACACGCCGTACGAGACGGTCTGCGACGCGAGCCGGCCGCCTTTCGTGCGCTGGTTCGTCGGCGGCACGACCAATCTCTGCCACAACGCCGTCGACCGGCATCTCGCCGATCGCGCCGGCCAGGCCGCGCTCATCCATGTCTCGACCGAGACCGGCAGCGAGCGCGTCTACACCTTCGCCGAGTTGCACGACGAGGTGCAGCGGATGGCGGCGATCCTGCTCGGCCTCGGGGTAAAGCAGGGCGACCGCGTGCTGGTTTACATGCCGATGATTCCCGAAGCCGCGTTCGCGATGCTGGCCTGCGCCCGCATCGGCGCGATCCATTCGGTCGTCTTCGGCGGCTTCGCGAGCCTGAGCCTGGCGAGCCGCATCGACGATGCCGAGCCGGTCGTGATCGTCAGTGCCGACGCGGGCAGCCGCGCCGGCAAGGTCATCCCGTACAAGCCCTTGCTCGACGCCGCCATCGGCCTGGCGCGGCACCAGCCCGCGAAGGTGCTGCTGGTCGACCGAGGCCTGGCGCCGATGCCGCTGCTCGAGGGCCGCGACGAAGCCTACGCGGCGCTGCGCGAGCGTGCCGCGGGCGTGACCGTGCCATGCGCCTGGCTCGAGTCGACGCACCCGAGCTACACGCTCTATACCAGCGGCACGACCGGCCAGCCCAAGGGCGTGCAGCGCGACACCGGCGGCTACGCGGTGGCGCTGGCCGCGAGCATGAAGCACATCTTCTGCGGCAACGCTGGAGAGACCTACTTCTCGACCAGCGACATCGGCTGGGTCGTCGGCCACAGCTACATCGTCTACGGTCCGCTCATCGCCGGCATGGCCACGATCATGTACGAGGGCCTGCCGATCCGGCCCGATGCAGGCATCTGGTGGCGCTTGGTCGAGACCTACAAGGTGACGGTGATGTTCACGGCGCCGACGGCGATCCGCGTCCTCAAGAAGCAGGATCCGGCGTTCCTGCGCGCCCACGACATCTCGTCGCTGCGCGCCCTGTTCCTGGCAGGCGAGCCGCTGGACGAGCCGACGGCGCGCTGGATCGCCGACGCCATCGGCAAGCCCGTCATCGACAACTACTGGCAGACCGAGAGCGGCTGGCCGATCCTGACGATCGCGAACGGCATCGAGGCGGCGCCGAGCCGCTTCGGCAGCCCCGGCGTGGCGATGTACGGCTACGACGTCAGGATCATCGACGAGCAGACCGGGCTCGACATCGTCGAGCCGAACTGCAAGGGCGTCGTCGTCGTCGAGGGGCCGACGCCGCCCGGCTTCATGCAGACGGTCTGGCGGGACGATGCCCGCTTCGTCGACACCTACTGGAGCAGCATTCCGGACCGGAGCGTCTACAACACCTTCGACTGGGGCATCCGCGACGCGGACGGCTACTTCTTCATCCTCGGCCGCACCGACGACGTCATCAACGTCGCCGGCCACCGCCTCGGCACCCGCGAGATCGAGGAGAGCATCTCGAGCCATGCCAACGTCGCCGAGGTGGCCGTCGTCGGCGTCGCCGACGCACTCAAAGGCCAGGTCGCGATGGCATTCGTCATCGTCCGGGACGCGTCAGGCCTCGACGATGCGAACGCGCGGCTGAAGCTCGAAGGCGACATCATGAAGACGGTCGATACGCAGCTCGGCGCTCTCGCCCGACCGTCACGCGTCCACTTTGTCGCGGCGCTGCCGAAGACGCGCTCCGGCAAGCTGCTGCGTCGCGCGATCCAGGCCGTCTGCGAGGGTCGCGATCCGGGCGATCTCACGACGATCGAAGATCCGATGGCACTCGATCAGGTGCGCGGAGCGGTGAATCCGGCGCCTTAAAGCACTTCCGACGCGAAGTCCGCCAACCGCGACCGCTCGCCACGCGCGAGGGTGACGTGGCCGGAGTGGGCCCAGCCCTTGAACCGGTCGACCGCATAGGTGAGGCCGGAGCTGCCCTCGGTGAGATAGGGCGTGTCGATCTGCGCGAGGTTGCCGAGGCAGACGATCTTGGTGCCCGGGCCGGCGCGCGTGATCAGCGTCTTCATCTGCTTGGGCGTCAGGTTCTGCGCCTCGTCGATGATGACGAACTTGTTGAGGAACGTGCGGCCGCGCATGAAGTTCAGGCTCTTGATCTTGATCTTCGAGCGGACCAGGTCGTTCGTCGCGGCGCGGCCCCATTCGCCGGCACCGCCGTCGGTCTTCGAGAGCACCTCGAGGTTGTCGTCGAGCGCGCCCATCCACGGGCCCATCTTCTCTTCCTCGGTGCCGGGCAGGAAGCCGATGTCCTCGCCGACCGGCACGGTGACGCGGGTGACGATGATCTCGGTGTAGCGCCGATCGTCCATCACCTGGGCCAGGCCCGAGGCGAGCGACATCAGCGTCTTGCCCGAGCCGGCCGTGCCGGTGAGCGTGATGAAGTCGCACTCGGGGTCCATCAGCAGGTTCAGCGCGAAGTTCTGGTCGCGGTTGCGGGCCATCACGCCCCAGACCGAGTTCTTCTGGTGCGTGAAGTCGCGCAGCGTGCGCAGCACGGCGGTCTTGCCGGTGATCTCGATGACCTTGGCGTAGAGCGAGGCGGCGCCGGGCGCTTCCAGGTAGACGAACTGGTTGATCAGCAGCTGCGGAATGATCGGCCCGCTGATCCGGTAGTAGGTGAGGCCGCCCTGCTGCCAGCTCTCGACGGTCTTGCCGTGCTTGTCCCAGAAATCGGCCGGCAGGGGCAGGGCGCCGGTGTAGAGCAGGTCGCCGTCGTCGAGTGTCTTGTCGTTGAAGTAGTCCTCGGCGGCCAGGCCGAGCGCACGCGCCTTGATGCGCATGTTGATGTCCTTCGACACCAGGACCACGTCGCGCCCGGTCTGCTGCTCGCCGAGCGCCTTGACGACGCCCAGGATCTGGTTGTCGGCCTTGCCCTGGGGCAGGCCTTCCGGCAGCGTGACGTTGATCAGGTCGGTCTGGAAGAACAGCTGGCCACCGGCCTCGCGGTGGCCGGTGCGCGACAGGGCCAGGCCCTCGACCCGGCCGGAGGCGTTGCGGGTCGGCATGTCGACCGCGAGGGCGTCGAGGTCGCGGCTCACCTGGCGTGCGTTGCGCGCGACTTCGGTCATGCCGCGCTTGTGGCCGTCGAGCTCCTCGAGCGTGATCATCGGCAGGTAGATGTCGTGTTCCTCGAAGCGGAACAGCGACATGGGATCGTGCATCAGGACGTTGGTGTCGAGCACGAACAGCGTCGTCGGACCGGTGCCGCGCGGCTTCTTCTGGCGCACCGGCCGCTGCGCAGGACGCGCTGGCGCAGGGGCCGGCGCAGGCGCTGCAGCCTTGGCGACGGGCATGGCCACCGGCGGGGCAGAGGGCAAGGCGACGTCGTCGCGCAGGTCCAGCGCGGCCGAGGCCGCAGGCTCGGCCGCCGGCCGCTCGCGCCGCGTCCGCTTGGCCGAGGTGCTGGCTGCCGGCGTGTCGAAAGCGTCCCGGCTGAGGAGGTCGGCGCGCTTGGCCGGAGGCTTGGGCAGGGGCATGGGGATCTCGATCGGTGAGCGGCGGCTCGCGGAGCCGGCGATGGGCGCGGTGGGCGGAAGCGGCGAAACGGAATGTGCCGCGGAGGCGAGACGCGGCCGGGCGGCCGCGCTGCCTCAGCCCGCCTTCTTCAGCGCCTTGACGGCCTTGAGCACTTCCTCGACGTGGCCGGCGACGGTGAGGCCCCGCCATTCGTTGCGCAGGACGCCCGTGGCGTCGATCAGGAAGGTGCTGCGCTCGATGCCCTTGACCTTCTTGCCGTACATGATCTTGTTCTTGACGACGCCGAACATGTGGCAGAGCTTCTCTTCGGTGTCGGCGATCAGCTCGAAGGGCAGCTCGAGGTTGGTCTTGAACCGGTCGTGCGACGCCATGTTGTCGCGCGAGACGCCGAACAGCACGGCCCCGGCCTTCACGAATTCCTTGTAGTGGTCGCGAAACTGCATCGCTTCGGTGGTGCAGCCGGGCGTGTTGTCCTTCGGGTAGAAATAGAGGACGACGATCTTGCCGGCATACGACTGCGGCGTGAATTTCACCCCTCCGGTGGCGAGCGCTTCAAATTCCGGGACGGGTTTATTGAGGGCAGGCGTCATGAAGCTCGTATGGGTGATTTATCGCTGCCCAGGATCGCGGGGCGTAACCGTCGATTATAGGGGTTTGCGCAGGCGGTTCGACCGCCCGCCGGTCCCATCACTCCTTGGCTGCTGCCGGCGCGAACAGGAGCGCGGCGATCACCGATCGGCTCTCGGCGAGCAGCACGTTGTAGGTCCGGCACGCGGCGGCGCTGTCCATGGTCTCGACGCCGATGCCGGCATCGATCAGCGGCCGCAGCAGGGCGGCGGCGGGAAACCGGATCCTGGCACCGCTGCCGAAGATCACGAGTTCGGGCTTGCGCGCGGCAAGCGTCTCGAAGTGCCCCGCCGTCAGCGATTCGAACGTCGCCGCATGCCAGGGCAGCACG
>CAZZVH010000156.1:0-8135 GCA_964657365.1 uncultured Burkholderiaceae bacterium | reverse complement strand
CATCGACGCCGGCGCGGGCCAATGCGTCGTCGAGCGCACGCTCGGCGCCGAGGCCTTCGGGATGCGGCGTCGACATGTGGTGCGCGTCGCTCGATTCGCCGTAGCCGAGCAAGCGCGGCGCTGCGTCGGCGGGGCCGTTCGCGCCCTCGCGTTCGAGCAGCGCGAAGCCGGCCGCCTCGCCGATGCTGATGCCGTCGCGGCCGGCGTCGAACGGCCGGCACGGCCCCGGCGAGACCAGCTGCAGCGCGTTGAAGCCGAACAGGACGCTGCCGCACAGCGTGTCGACGCCGCCGACGATGGCCGCGTCGACGAGGCCGAGGCGCAGCATCCGCTCGGCGCTCGCGAACACCTTCGCGCTCGACGAGCAGGCGGTCGAGATCGTCAGGCAGGGCCCTTCGAGGTCGAGCGCCTCGTGGACGAAGTTGGCCAGCGAATGCGGCGTGTGCACGAGCGGGTTGCGGTTGCCTTCCGGGAAGCGACCGTCGGCGTCGAGGCTGCGGTAGGCGTCTTCGGTGGCGCCGATGCTGGAGGTCGACGTGCCGAGGATCAGCGCGACGCGGGCGGCGCCGTAGCGCTCGCGCGCCGCGAGCGCGGCGGCGAGGAAACCGTCGGCGCCGAGGCCGAGCCAGGCGAGCCGGTTGTTGCGGCAATCCCACGCGGCGAGCGAGGACGGCAACGCTGCCGACTCGAGGCCGGCGACGCGGCCGATCCAGGTCGGCAGGGGGTCGACGCCGAAGTCGTTGGCGGTCAGCGCGCTGCGGCCGGCCTGCATGGCCGCGAGCAACGCCTGCCTGCCGATGCCGGCAGCGGTCGTGGTCGTGTAGGACGTGATGCGGATCGGGGCGATGCGCTGCGGCACAGTGCGTTTGCGGCAAGAATGAGGCGCGATTATCGGGCTGAATCCGAAGCAGGCCGAGACGCGTAGCAAGACCTGCAATCCTGAAACAGAGGCACATCACCATGGCATCACGCGGCAGCAACCTGGCCATCGGCTGGGTCGAACAGGGGCTCGTGCCCGATCGGGTCGTGCGTCTCGGCATCCGCCGGTTGCTCAAGGAGCGGCTGGTCGAGATCGGCAATGCCGATGCCGAAGCGGCATCCCGCATCGCCGAGAGCTTCATCGCCTCGCTCGGTCACTCGGACGTCGCGTTGCTGCCGGAAAAGGCCAACGAGCAGCACTACGAAGTTCCGGCCGCGTTCTTCGCCCGGGTCCTCGGCCCGCACCGCAAGTACAGCTGCTGCCTCTGGAACGACGAGACGGCGACGCTGGCCGACGCCGAAGCCGCGGCGCTCGCGCTGACCTGCGAACGCGCCGGCCTGGTGGACGGCCAGCGCATCCTCGAGCTCGGCTGCGGCTGGGGTTCGCTCAGCCTGTGGATGGCCGAGCAATATCCGGCCAGCCGCATCACCGCGATCTCGAACTCGCACTCGCAGCGCCGGCACATCGAAGCCGAAGCAGCGCGGCGCGGCTTCCGGAACCTGGACGTCGTCACGGCGGATTTCAACGGCTTCGAGCCGGGCGCGGGCGAGCGCTTCGACCGGGTCGTCTCGGTCGAGATGTTCGAGCACCTGCGCAACTGGCCGGAGGCGTTTCGCCGCGTCGCCGGCTGGCTCGCGCCGGGCGGGCGCTTCTTCATGCACGTGTTCGTCCACCGCAGCACGCCCTACGCCTTCGTCGACCGCGACGAGAGCGACTGGATGAGCCGGCACTTCTTCTCCGGCGGCATGATGCCGAGCGACGACCTCGCGCTGCGTTGCCAGGACGACCTGAAGCTGGTGCAGCGCTGGCGCTGGAACGGCCAGCACTACGCCAGGACCTCCGAAGCGTGGCTCGACAACATGGACGCCAACCGCGTCGTCCTCTGGCCGATCTTCGAGGCCACCTACGGCGCGGCCAACGCGACGACCTGGTGGATGCGCTGGCGGCTCTTCTTCCTGTCGTGCGCCGAGCTGTTCGGCTACGACGGCGGCGAATGCTGGCGCGTCTCGCACTATCTGTTCGAGCCGCGCGGATCCATGGTCGGGCCGTCGCCATGAGCGTGTTCGCGCAGTCCGCGCTGCTCGGCTTCGCAGTCGCGCTCGGGCTGGCGGTGCTGACGTGGATCGCCAGCGTCGTGCAGCACGACGTCAGCCTGGTCGACCGGATGTGGGCGCTCCTCATCGTCGCGCCGGCCGCTGCGTACGCCTGGATCCTGGCGCCCGGCAACGACGCGCGCTTCCTGGTCATGCTGGGCATCGCCGTCCTCTGGGCGGTGCGGCTGGCGGCCTACGTGAGCTGGCGCAACTGGGGCCATGGTGAAGACCGGCGCTACCAGGTCATCCGCGCCCGCAACGAACCGAACTTCGCGTTCAAGAGCATCTATCTGATCTTCGTGCTCCAGGCGGTGCTGGCCTGGCTCGTCTCGACGCCGTTTCTCGCCGCTGCCGCGCATCCGGTCGAGTGGACCTGGCTCGACGCCGTCGGCGCCACCATCGCCGGTGTCGGCTTCGTCTTCGAGGCGGTCGGCGACCAGCAGCTCGCCTCCTTCAAGGGCGACGCCGCGAACAGGGGCAAGGTCATGGACCGCGGCGTCTGGCGCTACACCCGGCACCCGAACTACTTCGGCGAATGCTGCGTCTGGTGGGGCTTCTTCCTGATGGCGCTGGCCTGCGGCGGCTGGTGGAGCCTGGTCTCGCCGCTGGTCATGACGGGTCTGCTGCTGAAGGTGTCCGGCGTCGCCTTGCTCGAGAAGGACATCGGCGAGCGGCGGCCCGAATACCGCGACTACATCCTGCGCACCAACGCCTTCTTCCCGGGTCTGCCGAAGAAGCAGGCCGGCGCGTGAGCGGGCCGGGCATCGGGCTTGCCGTGGTCGACGCCATGAACATCCAATCGAACAAGACACGCGTCGCGATGGCCGTCGGCGCGCTCGCCGCGGGGCTGGTCCTCGTCGCCTGCGCCACCCGCCCTTCGCTCCCACCCGTCGATCTCGCCAGCAACGTCGACCTGCCGCGCTTCATGGGCGACTGGTACGTGATCGCGAACATCCCCACCTTCATCGAGAAGGACGCCCATGGCGCGAAGGAGTCGTACGTGCTCGCCGCCGACGGCGCGGTCGACACCACCTTCACCTTCCATGCCGACAGCTTCGGCGGGCCGCAGCGCGAATACCACTCGCGCGGCGTCGTCCAGTCACCCGGCAACGCGGTGTGGGGCCAGCAATACCTGTGGCCCTTCAAGGCCGACTACCGCATCTCGTACGTGGCGCCCGACTACGGCACGACGGTGATCACGCGCGACAAGCGCGACTACGTCTGGATCATGGCGCGCACGCCGACGATCCCCGATGCCGAACTCGACAAGCTGATCGCATTCGTCGGCACCCAGGGCTACGACACGTCGAAGATCCAGCGCGTTCCGCAACAGCCCGCATCGCGGTAACCGCCGCGGCCTGCGCCACCAGCCGACGGCTCAGGCGCCGTTCTTCGAGAACTCGAGCGAGAACACGTAGCGGTCCTGCGGATGGATCGTCAGCGACACCTCGAACAGCTTCGAGTCCTTGTCGAGATAGCGGCGGACGACGTTCAGCGTCGCCGTCCCCGCCTCGACTTCGAGCGGCTTGCTGAGCACCTTCGGCACGGTGCCCGCGAACATCTCGATCTGCGCCCGCTCGACCTGCCGGCCGAACAGGCGCTGCACCTGCTCGTAGACGTGCGTGCGCTCGTGGTCGGCCAGCTTCATGACGCGCGCGTATTCGGGCAGCAGGTAGATCTCGTTCCAGCAGAGCGGCCTGGCGAAGCGTGGCGAGCGGCGCAGGGCGCGGATGCGGAACCACGGCGTGCCCGGCGTGCAGCCGAGCACCGCCGCCAGGCCCTCGTCGGCCACCATGTGCTCGCTGCCGACGTTCTCGCGATAGGTGTCGGGCGGATAGTTCATCAGCTGCGACAAGGTGCCGACCGACTGCGTGAACGTCTCCCGCGGCCGGGCCGCGATGACGCGCGTGCGGGCACCGTTGCGGCGCAGCACCATGCCGCGCTCGTGCAGGACGTCGACGGCGGCGCGCACGGTGTGGCGGCTGGCGGCGAAGCGGGTGGCGAGATCGGCCTCCGCGGGCAGGGCGTCGCCGAGGCCGGGCCGGCCGCCGGCGATCTCCTCGGCGAGCACGGCCGCGAGCCGCCGGTACAACGGCTCGGCGGCGGACGAAGTGGCCAGGGCGCTGCGCGACATGCGCTTCAGTCTAGCGCGGGAGTCGGCCGGCAGGGGTCTCCAACTTGCCGAACCTATCCGAACAGGTTAGAGTGAATCGATGTCGGACGCACCCGTTTCCATCGGCCGCAGGCGATCGCTCGTCCTGCTCGGCGCCGGCGCGGCGGCACCGTGGTCGGCCGTGCACGCCCAGGCCGCGACCTATCCGGACAAGCCGATCCGCATCGTCGTGCCATGGCCGCCCGGCGGCGCCCACGACATCCTGGCCAGGCCGCTCGCGGCGCGCCTGCAGGGCCTGCTCGGCCAGCCCTTCATCATCGACAACCGGGGCGGCAGCAACGGCGTGATCGGCGCCGACAACGTCGCCAAGTCGGCGCCCGACGGCTACACGCTGATGTTCCATTCGGTGACGTCGCACGTCGCCAACCCGGCGATGTATCCGAAGCTGCCGTACGACACGCTCGGCGACTTCACGCCCATCGCCGTCGTGGCGGTGGTGCCCATGGTGATCGTGGCCAACCCGTCGTTCCCGGGCAAGAACCTGAAGGAGCTGATCGCCATCGCGAAGGGCGACCCGGGCAAGCTCAGCTACGCCTCCTTCGGCAACGGCAGCCCCGCCCACTTCGCCGGCGAGCTGTTCAAGCAGAAGGCCGGGATCGACATGGTCCACATTCCCTATCGCGGCGGCGGCCCTGCCCTCAACGACACGCTGGGCGGCGTCGTGCCGCTGTATTTCTCCAGCCTGGCCACGTCGCTGCAGATGGTCAAGACCGGCCGCCTGCGGGCTCTCGCGGTGACGAGCGCGACGCGATGCGCGCTGTTGCCGGACGTGCCGACGGTGCAGGAGGCGGCCGGCTTCAGCGGCTACGACCTGGCGATCAGCTATGCGCTCTGGGCACCCGCGAAGACTCCGGCCGCGATCCAGCAGAAGCTCTACCGCAGCGTCGTGCAGGCGATGGCCGAGCCCGACCTGCGCCAGATCCTGATCGAGCAGGGCAACGAGTCGCCCGCGGTGCTCGACCCGGCGCAAAGCCTCGCCTTCGCCAGGGCGGAGTCGGTCAAGTGGACGCGTGTCGCCGCCGAGCTCGGCATCCACGCCGACTGATCTTTCTTTCCAATTCACTCGAGGTTCGCCATGCCGAAGGTTCGATCCGTCAGCGTTGCCGTCTGTGTGGTGCCGCTCGACCGGCCCACGTCGTTCTCCTCCCGCACGGTGCACGCGCGCCACTACGGCCTGGTCAAGGTCGAGAGCGACACCGGCCACCACGGCATCGGCTTCTGCTACGTCGGCAGCGCCGGAGGCCGCCTGTTCGAGGTGGCCGTCGAGGACCTGCTGGCCCCGTTGCTGGTCGGCGAAGACAGCCAGATGACCGAGCGGCTCTGGCAGCGCATGTACCGCGACTCGCTGCTGCAAGGCCGCGCCGGCACCGTGATGCGCGCGATCTCGACGCTCGACACGGCGCTCTGGGACCTGAACGCCCGCGCCGCCCGCCTGCCCCTGCACCGCTATCTCGGCGCAGCGCACGACACGCGCGTGCCGGCCTACGCGTCCGGCGGCTACTACGTCGACGGCAAGGGCCCGTCGCAGCTGGGCGAGGAGGTCGCCGGCTTCGTCGAGGCCGGCTTCAAGGCCGTCAAGATCAAGGTCGGGCGGCTGGGCCCGGTCGAGGAGGAAGCGCGCGTCCGCGCCGCCCGCGAGGCGATCGGCCCCGACGTGCTGCTCATGCTCGACGCCAACAACGCCTGGACCGACCTGCCGCAGGCGATGGAGTACCTGCGCCGCTTCGAGCCGCACGATCCGTACTGGATCGAGGAGCCGTTCAGCCCCGACGAGATCGGCCTGCACGCGCGGCTGGCCGAGCGCACGCCGGTGACGGTCGCGACCGGCGAGATCGCCTACGGCCGCTGGTACCACGAGGAACTGATGGCGCGCGGCGGCGCCGAGATCCTGCAGACCGACGCGGCGGTCTGCGGCGGCATCAGCGAGTGGCGGCGCATCGCGGCGATGGCCGCCGGCCGAGGCATCACCGTGAGCCCGCACTGGTTCCACGACCTGCACGCGCCGCTCGTCGCGGCCACCGAGAACGCGCGCTTCGTCGAGTTCTTCCCCGACGATCAGGTGCTCAACTTCCGCCGCCTGGTTGATCGCCAGCTGACGTTCGTGGATGGTGCCGTCGAGCTGCACACCGAGCCCGGCCTCGGCTTCGACTTCGACGAGGAAGCGCTGAAGCGCTACGCGATCGGCGGCGGCGCGGCCTGGACGCGCATCGGTCCGGCGGCCTGAGCCGCGGCAGGCCACGTTCCCCTCATCGATCACCGACCCGCCAAGAGAACAGCATGCTGAATCCGTTCAAGCCCCTCGAGCTCATCGAGACCTCGGTTTTCACGTCCTTGCCCGCCAGGTTCCGCAAGAAGCAGCGCTCCGGCTGGTCGGATCCGAACCGCCAGAACGCCGAGGTCGAGTGTTTCCTCGAAGGCCCGTCGTTCGACCGCGAAGGCAATCTCTGGCTGGTCGACATCCCGTTCGGCCGCATCTTCCGCATCACCCCGCAAGGCGAGTGGGAGCTGATCACCCAATACGACGGCTGGCCGAACGGCCTCAAGTTCCACAAGGACGGCCGCATCTTCATCTGCGACTACAAGATGGGCCTGCTCGGCCTCGACGCGAAGACCGGCAAGATCGAGGTCGTCCTCGGCTCGATGTACAGCGAAGCCTTCAAGGGCCTCAACGACCTGCACTTCGCGAGCAACGGCGATCTCTACTTCACCGACCAGGGGCAGACCGGCATCGCCGATCCGACCGGCCGCGTCTTCCGCCTGCGCGCCAACGGCTCGCTCGATCGCCTCGCGATCAACCTGCCCAGCCCGAACGGCATCACGCTCAACACGCAGGAGAAGCACTGCTTCGTCGCCGTGACGCGCTCGCAGCAGATCTGGCGCCTGCCGCTGATGGCCGACGGCTCGGTCTCGAAGACGGGCGTGGCGATCCAGATGAGCGGCGGCGTCGCCGGCCCCGACGGCATCGAGATGGACGCGGAGAACGGCCTGCTCGTGTGCCAGCTGGGCGTCGGCGTCTGGCGCTTCGACAGCAACATGCTGCCGACCCACCTCATCCACTCGACCAACCACGCGCATCACCACCTCGCCAACATCGCCTGCGGTGGCGCCGACCGCAAGACGCTCTACATCACGGAGTCGCTGAGCGGCGACGTGCTGATGGCGCCGCTGCCGGTCGCGGGCAAGCTGATGTACGGGCTGTCCTGAGATGACGGCGATCCGGCGTGTGCTCGTCATCGGCCACGGCGTGATGGGCCGTGCCGTCGCGAAGACATTCGCCGATGCCGGCTTCGAGACGATCGTCAGGACGCGCAAGCCGCCCGCCGCCGACGATCGCCTCGCCGGCGTCGAGTACGTCGACACGCTGCCGACGGTCGCGCCGCAGCTGATCATCGAGATGGTCGCCGAGACGCTCGAGGCCAAGCGCGAGGTCTACGGCGATGTCGAGCGGCACTACGAAGGCAGCGACTACTGGCTCGCCACCGGCACCTCCGGGCTCGACATGGTCGTCCTCTCGGCGCTGCTGCAACGGCCCGACCGCTTCCTCGCGATCCACTACTACATGCCCGCCGCGGTCGTCGCGACGGTCGAGGTGGCCGCGGGTCCGCAGACGCCGGCGCATGCCGTCGACGCCGTGGCGGAAGCGCTGCGCCGGACCGGCAAGGATCCGCTCGTCATGTACAAGCCGGTGGTCGGCTTCATCGTCAACCGGCTGCAGCACGCGATCCTCAACGAGGCCTATCACCTGATCGAGCAGGGCATCACCACGGCGGCCGACATCGACCGCGCCGCCCGTGCCATGCTCGGGCCGCGCATGTGCATCAACGGCCTGATCCAGCAGAAGGACATCAGCGGCCTGCGCATCCACGCCGATGCGCAGCGCTCGATCGTG
>CAZZVH010000155.1:2128-8151 GCA_964657365.1 uncultured Burkholderiaceae bacterium | reverse complement strand
TGCAGTACTTCTTCACCAGCACGCCGCACCACAAGGTGCACTACGTGATGCTGGCTGGCGGCACCGCGACGCTGCCCGGCCTCAAGGACCGGGTCACCGAACTGACGGGGTTCGCGTCGATGGTCGTGAATCCGTTCGAGAACATGAAGCTCGGCTCCGCCGTCCGCGAAGCCAAGCTGCGCCGCGAGGCCTCGTCGTACCTGACGGCCTGCGGCCTCGCGATGCGGAGGTTCGTGCAGTGATCATGATCAACCTGCTTCCGCACAGGGCGGAACGCCGTCAACGCAGGAAGATCGCGTTCTATGCGGGGCTGGGGGTGGCGGCGCTGGTCGGTGCCGCCATGGTCGGAGTCTGGTACTTCGTTGTCGAGCAACTGGTGTCCGGGCAGCAGCAGCGCAATTCGTTCCTGTCGATCGAAATAGCGAAGCTGGATATCCAGATCAAGGACATCGCCAGCCTCAAGGCGGAAATCGCCTCGCTGAAGGCGCGGCAGAAGGCGGTCGAAGATCTGCAGATCGATCGAAACGTCCCGGTCCACGTCTTGAACGAGCTGGTCCGTCAGGTGCCTGAAGGTATCTACGTGACGGCAGTGAAGCAGGACGATCAGAGCCTCATCGTGACAGGCATCGCCCAGACGCAGGAGAGGGTGTCCGAGTTTCTCCGCAACACGGCATACAACTCCGAATGGCTCGTCAAGCCGGAGCTGGTGGAAAGCAAGGCGACGATCCTCCAGGGGACGAACAAGGAACAGAAGCGGTTGTTCGACTTCTCGGTTCGCCTCACGGTCAAGCGTCCGCAGGACGGCGCTGCCTCGGGTGTCGTTGCCACTGCAGCGTCCGGTGCCATCGTCCCGGTGGCCGGGCGCATCGTCGATCCGGCATCGTCGGCGGTTCCGGTCACCCCTGCCAGTTCTGTGGCAAAGAAGGCCTGACGCGACATGGTTACCAAAAGCAAGGCCGCATCGGTCGACCTCAATTCGGTTTTCGAAGGCGCTGCGTCACAGTTTCGCGGCTTGAACCCCCAGGAGCCCGGGCAGTGGCCGCTCCTCCCGAAGGCGTTCTCATGGACCGGTGTCGCATTGCTGGTCGTGATCGCCGGGTGGTTCTTCATTCTGTCGGCCGAGCACGATTCGCTCGATCAGGAACAGAACAAGGAACCGGTCCTGAAGGCAGATTACCGGGCCAAACTCGCGCAAGCGGTCAATCTCGGTGAATTGCGCAAGCAGAAACTGCAAGTCGAGGAATACGTCACCCAGCTGGAGAAACAACTGCCGGGCCGGGCGGAAATGGATGCGCTGTTGTCGGATATCAACCAGGCCGGTCTCGGCAGGGGTTTGCAGTTCGAGCTGTTCCGTCCAGGTCAGGTTTCGATCAAGGACTACTACGCAGAACTGCCGATTTCCATCAAGGTGACAGGCAGGTATCACGATATCGGATCCTTTGCGGCAGATATCGCCAATCTTTCGCGGATCGTGACGATTCACAACATGAATCTGATCACCAACAAGGACCTCTCCGGCAGTCTGTCGATGGAGGCCACGGCCCGAACCTACAGATATCTGGATCCCGCCGAATTGGAAGACATCCGCAAAGTCAACGCTGCCGCGAAAACGAAGGCAGCCGGGGCGGCGAAATGAGTGAAAACGTCGTGTTGCCAATTCGCCTGATGGCGGCAGTGTTGTCTGCCTGCTGCCTGCTGGCCGCCTGCGGAAGCGACCAGGACGAGCTCGCGCAATGGATGGAGCAGCAGAAGCGCGAGGTCAAGCCCAGTGTCGAGCCGCTGTCGCCGCCGAAGAAGTTCAATCCTCAGCCGTATCTCGCGCTGGGCGCCGTCGAGCCGTTCAGCACACAGAAGCTGACCGTCGCCCTGAAGCAGGAAGCCAGGCAACCCAACTCCTTGTTGGCAGCCGAGATCAACCGCCGCAAGGAGCCTCTCGAGGCCTATCCGGTCGACAGCATGGCGATGGTCGGGAGTGTCGTCAGGAACGGCAGGCCCTACGCCCTGTTGAAGGTGGATAACCTGCTTTATCAGGTGAAGTCGGGCGACTATCTCGGCCAGAACTACGGCAAGATCACTCAGATATCGGAAACGAACGTGGCCTATCGCGAGATTGTCCAGGACGCTGCCGGTGAATGGATCGAGCGCACGAGTGCCCTCCAATTGCAGGAGAAGGCACGATGAAAAGGATTCGGGAGATGACGATGAACGGGTGGCGCTCAAAACTATTGGCCCTCGCCATCATGTCGGCGGCCTCGCTTCCGACGTGGGCGGATAACGCCATTCAGGCAATCACGAGCTCGCAGCAAGCAGGCTCGGAGGTCATCCGCATCGAGATGAGCGAACCGATCGCCGTCTTGCCGGCCGGGTTCACCATCCAGGCTCCTCCCCGCATCGCGATCGACCTGCCCGGGGTCAGCAATGCGTTGGGGAAGTCGAGCGTCGAAATCAATCAGGGCAATTTGCGATCGGTCAACGTTGCCCAATCGGGCGAACGGACACGCCTCGTCCTGAACCTGAAGCAACCAGCCAACTATCGTGCGCAGATCGACGGCAAGATCCTGGTCGTCACCCTTGAAAACGGCGCACCGGCGACGTTGGCGAACGCCAGCGCGCAACCGACGACTCGTTTTGCAGACAGCTTGAATCGGGACCAGCTTCCGCTTCGCGCCATCGACTTCCGCAGAGGTCCGGACGGCGCCGGCAGAGTCGTCGTCGATCTGGCGAACAACCAGATCGGGGTGGACATCCGTCAGCAGGGGAACGGCCTTGTCGTGGAATTCCTGCGGTCAAGTCTGCCGGACGCGATGCGCCGTCGGCTCGACGTCACCGACTTCGGCACGCCGATCCAGAGCATCACGACCACGCAAAGTGGCGACCGGGTGCGCATGGTGGTGGAACCGCGCGGTGTGTGGGAGCACAGCGCCTATCAGAGCGACAACCAGTTCGTGCTGGAGGTCAGGGCGCAGAAGATCGACCCGAACAAGCTCGTTCAGGGCGCGGGATACGCAGGCGAAAAGCTTTCCCTCAACTTCCAGAACATCGAGGTCCGTGCGCTGCTGCAGGTGATCGCGGATTTCACCAACTTCAACGTGGTGACCAGCGACACCGTGACCGGGAACGTCACGCTTCGCCTCAAGGATGTGCCCTGGGATCAGGCGCTGGACATCATTCTCCAGGCCAAAGCCCTCGGGTTGCGCAAGTCAGGCAACGTGATCCTCATCGCGCCGAAGGACGAGCTGAACGCGAAGGAGAAGATCGACCTGGAGGCGAAGCAGCAGATTGCTGCCCTCGAGCCTCTTCGCAGTCAGTCCTTCCAGTTGAACTATGCGAAGGCAGTCGACATCGCCAATGGCTTGACTGGCCAGGGCACCACGGCGGGCAACAGCACGGGCGGCAATGGTGGAACGAGAATTCTTTCATCGCGCGGTAGCGTCGTTGCGGAACCGCGCACGAATCAGCTGTTCGTCAGCGATATTCCGTCGAAACTCGAGGAAGTCCAAAGCCTGATCGCGAAGATCGACGTCGCGGTCCGGCAGGTCCTGATCGAATCACGAATCGTCGTCGCAGACGAGTCGTTCGGGCGATCCCTTGGCATCCGACTCGGCGGTTCGGATCTTCGTGGCGTGAACGGCGGCGTTCCGGGATATAGCGTTGGCGGAGGAAACCGGATCACGATTGGCGGAAACTTGAACGCCGTCGGCGCGCAGACACTGCAATCTCAGTCGGGCAGCACGACGACGTCCACTGGAGTGACATTCTCGGACACGAACTTCGTCAACCTGCCGTCGACAGGCGAGAACGGATTCAACCCGGCCACCATCGCCTTGTCCCTGTTCGGTCCCAGCGCAAATCGTTTCCTGAATCTCGAGCTGTCGGCGTTGGAGGCGGATGGAAAAGGCAAGGTCGTCTCCAGTCCCCGCGTCGTCACTGCCGATCAGCAGAAGGCCACGATCGAACAGGGGACGGAGTTGCCGTACCAGGTGGCCACTTCCAGCGGCGCCACATCGGTCCAGTTCCGGAAGGCGAATCTCGCCTTGAACGTGACTCCGCAGATCACGCCGGAAGGGAACGTCATTCTCGACGTCGATGTCACCAATGACAGCGTCGGACAGAACACGGCAGCGGGTTTCGCGATCAACACCAAGCACGTCAAGACCCAGGTGCTTGTCGAGAACGGCGGCACCGTCGTCATCGGCGGCATCTTCACCCAGTCGGATCGGGAGGACGTGACGAAGGTCCCGTTCCTCGGCGACATCCCTTATCTGGGCAATCTGTTCAAGACGAAGACGGTGAGCACGTCCAAGAGCGAACTGCTCATTTTCCTGACACCGAAGGTCGTCACCGACCGCACAGCGGCGCGTTGAGCTGTCGACTTTGCACCCGAGCCTAGACATGAACACACTATTGAAGAAATCGTTGACCGCGGCCGCCATGGTGCTGCTGGTGTCCTGCGGCGGCGGTGGCGGTAGCGCCGGTACATCGCCGTTTGGTGCCAGCAGTGCGAGTGGCGTGACGGCAACCGCCGCGAACCTCAGTCTCGTGCTGAGCGCAAACAGCATCGACAGCGCGAGCGGCGTCAAGGTCACGGCAACCGCAACGGCCACGACATCGTCCGGCCAGGCACTGACCGGCATCCCGGTCAGCTTCTCGGTCGACAACAACGCCACGTTCGTGCAGGGCGCAACCGTGACGGATGCCAATGGTCAGAGCGTCGCCACCGTCTCCATCGGTGCGGATCCGTCCAACCGGGCCATCACCGTCAAGGCGACGAGCGGCACGCTGACCGCTTCTGCACCGTTTGCGGTGACAGGCGCGAAGCTGACGGCGACAGCGCTGCAGGCCGTCGCGGCACCCGGCAGCGCGAACAACGAGATCGACTTCCGGCTGGTCAACAGCCTCGGTGCGTCCATCGCCGGGCAACCGATCACCATCACGGCAGGGTCGCTTGGAACCGTCACGGGCACCACGGGCGTCACGGGCGGCTACGCCTATGTCTACACGGCACCAACGACGGCAGGCACGCTGGATGTCACCGCCACGGCAGCGGGAGCCCAGGCAACGCAGTCGATCCTCGTGCAGTCCGGGGGTTCGACGGTCATACCGGTCGCCGTGGGTACGATCCAGTCAGCCTCCGTTTCCGCGAACCCGAGCGTCGTGTCGACCAACGACGCGGGTTCGACGACCAATCGGACTGAATTGCGAGCGCTCTTTGTCGGCGCCAACAACGCGCCCATTTCCAATGTCCGCGTGACGTTCGACCTGAACGGCGACCCTAACTCCATCGGGGGCACGTTCTCGAACGGGACGAACACCGTCTACTCCGACGCGAACGGCATCGCGACGGCCGAATACATTCCGGCCGGCCGATCAAGCCCGACGAACGGGGTGACGATCCGGGCGTGCTTTTCCAACGCCGATTTCACCGGTTGCCCGAATTCGACGATGACGACGATCACGGTCGTGTCCGACCCGCTTGCCGTCTCGATCGGCAGCAACGGTCTGATCGTGATCCCCACGGCTAACCTCACCTACATCCGTCAGTACGTGATCCTGGTCGTCGATGCCTCGGGCCGGGCAAAAGCCAACGTCAACATCATTCCGTCGATCGACCTCGACTATTACTACAAGGGTCAATACGTGAACCCGGGGGCTTATTTCCAGGGCTTCATCAATGGCGCTGGCGCCCCCGTTCCCGCCCCGGCGTTCGGCTGCCCCAATGAAGACGGCAACCGCAACGGGATTCTCGAGGTCTTCCCCCTCCCCAAGGGCACGGAAGACATCAACCACAGCGGGTCGCTCGAGCCGAGGAAGTCCGATGCGACGATCACCATCCTTGGTTCCGGCCAGACCGACGCCAACGGATCGGCGATCGTGCAGGTCGAATACCCGCAGAACGTCGGCAGTTGGTTGCACGTCAAGATCCTGATCGCCGCCACCGGCGTCAGCGGAACCGAAGGCCGCGCGACTTGGCAGGAACTGCTGCCGGTACCCGAGAGCGCGATCTCCGCGACGGCATCGCCGCC